>NZ_CALPCM010000011.1:0-93448 GCF_943193015.1 Hominisplanchenecus murintestinalis | reverse complement strand
AATCTATGCGAAAGGAGGACGCACCCTATGTCAAATTGCAAAGTAATCGCTTTAACCAACCAGAAAGGCGGCGTTGGCAAGACCACCACGGCGGTCAATCTGGGCGTGGCTCTGGCACAGCAGGGCAAAAAAGTTCTGCTCATTGATGCCGATGCACAGGCAAATTTAACCATGTCGCTCGGTTACAGCCGACCAGACGACTTGCCCGACACACTCTCCACCATCATGCAGGACATCATTGATGATAAGCCCGTCGATGTTTCCAGAAGCATCCTGCACCATGACGAGGGCGTTGACCTGCTCCCGTCCAACATTGAACTGTCGGGACTGGAAGTAAGGCTGATAAACGCCATAAGCCGTGAAAGCGTATTGAAAACCTGCATCAATGAAGTGAAAAAGAATTACAATACTGTCCTCATTGACTGTATGCCGAGCTTGGGTATGCTGACAATCAATGCACTTGCGGCTGCTGACAGCGTGGTTATCCCGACACAGCCCCATTATCTTTCTGCCAAAGGCTTAGAGCTGTTGCTTCGCTCCGTGTTTAAAGTGAAACGGCAGATTAACCCGCACCTGCGGATTGACGGCATCCTTATGACGATGGTAATGCCACGCACGAACATCTCTAAGGAAATCACGGCAACGGTAAAAAGTGCCTACGGGCAGAGAATCAAGGTATTCGATGCACAGATACCCCACTCCATCCGTGCTGTGGAAGCCACCGCAGAGGGAAAGAGCATTTTTGCCTACGACAAGGGCGGCAAGGTAGCCGCCGCTTACGAGCAGTTCGGAAAGGAGGTGGCAGAGCTTGGCGAGAAGCAGAGAAAGCAAAATCGAGCTGACCGCATACGATGACCTCTTTGAAACGGACGAGAGCCGTGCGGAAGCGAATCTAAGCAAAATAAGGGAAATCCCGATTGCGGAGATTGACGAGTTCCCAGACCACCCGTTCAAGGTCTTAATGGACGAGGACATGGAGCAGCTTGTGGACAGCGTAAGGCGGAGCGGCGTGATGACCCCTGCCACTGTCCGCCAGAAAGAGGATGGGCGGTATGAGCTTATCAGCGGTCACAGGAGGAAAAAGGCTTGCGAGATTGCAGGGCTTGAAACGCTCAAATGCGAAGTTAAGGAGCTGACCCGTGACGAAGCGATTATCGTCATGGTTGAGAGTAATCTCCAAAGGACTACTATCTTGCCGAGTGAGAAAGCCTTTGCGTATAAGATGCGGCTTGAAGCGATGAAGCGACAAGGACAGCGTACAGATTTAACTTGTTCCCCAGTGGGTAACAAGTTGCAAGGCGTAAAATCATCAGATGAACTTGCCGAGAAAGTCGGGGAAAGTAAAAATCAGATTTTCCGCTATATCCGTCTGACCGAGCTTGTACCCGAAATCCTGCAAATGGTTGATGAACGCCAAATTGCTTTCCGCCCTGCGGTGGAAATCTCCTATTTGTCCGAGGAACAGCAATATACGCTTTTAGAAGCGATGGGCTACAACGATGCGACGCCCTCTCTTGCACAGGCTATCAAGATGAAAAAGTTCATGCAGGAGGGAAAGCTCACGGATGAGGTTATCCAGAGCATCATGCAGGAGGAAAAGCCAAACCAGAAAGAAAAACCCGCCTTTAAGGACGAGCGGATAACCAAGCTCATACCGAAATCCATTCCCAGAGGGCAGGAAACGGATTTTGTCGTAAAGGCGTTGGAGTTTTACAACCGCCACTTACAGCGGAGCAAGGCTCACGAGAGGTAAGGCAGGAAAAATAGGGATTTTGGAGATGGACGCCGAGGGGAAAGTCTGCCCTTTGGGAAACAGAAAAAATTTTTTGACTTCCCCCTCTCCACACCTCTCCCCCTAGATACTGCCAGTAACTATCCGAGAAAAGAAATATTAAAAGCTGTCCAGATGGGCGGCTTTTTTTCTGCCAGAAAGTCAGCTATCAACATGAGAACGAACAGGAGGTAATGAATGAAGATATGTAAATTATTGAGGAGAGCTGCGGCGTTTGCTTTAGCTGCGGTCACGGCACTGTCCGCCGTCCCTGCCACGACAGCGTTTGCGGCAGGCGACATCGGCACGATTTCCTTTACCCACACTTACGACGGCGCAGGGAACGCAATCAGATATAATTCCAGTGCGAACATCGGCGGTCATACCGCAGGAGGGACGGGCGAATATAAGTACCGCATGTATGTGGACGGGGAAACGGCGTTCTGCCTTCAGCCAGGAGTGCCGCTGAAAACAGGAAATACGCTTGCAAAAGCGTCTTCCAACGCTTGGAACTCCCTTTCCGCAGAACAGAAAAAGGCGGTGGGGCTTGCCCTGCTTTACGGCTATCAGGGCAACAGCGGGAATCTGTCTGGAAGCGATGACGAGAAATGGCTTGCCACCCAGACCCTTGTATGGGAGTTCGTCACGGGATGCCGCAATTCTGCAAGCCCGTACAGCCAGACAAGCACGACCGTTTACAGCCTGCACTTTGGCTCGAACTATGCCAACAGCGGGGCGAGGGCGGCTTACGACCAGATTGTATCATTCATGACAAGGCACAGCACAATTCCGAGTTTTATGTCAGCAGGCAAGAAAGACATTACAAAGGAGCTTGCCTATAAGGACGGGAAATACAGCCTGACGCTGACGGATAAAAATAATTCCCTCTCCGAGTATTCCTTTACCAGCTCCGACAGCAATGTGAAAGTTTCCAAGTCTGGGAACAAGCTCACCATCACGTCAAAGAAAGCCATTGACGGCAAGGCGAGGATTACGGCGACAAGAAATAATACGCCGACGGTCAGCAGCGGGGCGATGATGATTGCCTATGGCGACCCGAACTTGCAGGATGTCATTACAGGCGTGGAGAACGTGGACACCATGACGGCGTATATCAACGTGGAAACGCCGACAGGGACGGTCGCACTGAAAAAGACTTCCGAGGACGGCGTTGTCAGCGGGATTTCCTTTACCATCAAAGGCGACGGCTTCAACAAGACCGTAAAGACAGATAAAGACGGAAATATCACGGTGGAGGGCTTATTCCCCGGCACTTACACCGTCACGGAGCAGTCCATCGACCGCTATGAGCCGCAGAAAACCCAGACCGTGACGATTATCGGGGGAAAGACTTCTACGGTCACATTCAGCAATACTTTGAAGCGTGGCAGTCTGGAAGTCGTCAAAACATCCGAGGACAATCTTGTGGAGGGCGTGAAGTTCCACCTTTACGGCACTTCTTTAAGCGGATTGGCGGTGGATGAATACGCCGTGACCGATAAGAACGGGCTGGCAAAGTTTGAGAATGTCCTTATCAGCGGCAGCACGCCGTACACCCTTGAGGAAGTGGACACGGCTATCCGCTACGTTGTCCCCGCATCCCAGACCGCCCCGATTGAGTGGAAAAAGGTCACAAAACGCAGTTTTACCAACATCTTAAAGAAATTCAATGTCACGGTATTAAAGACCGACATGGAAACGGGGAAGAAGCCGCAGGGCGACGCTTCCCTTGCAGGTGCGGTTTACGGCATCTATCAGGGCGAGGAATTAGTTGACACTTATACCACCGATGAAAACGGGCAGTTCACAACGAAGTATTATATCTGCGGGAACGATTGGAGCATCCGTGAGATTACCCCGTCCGAGGGCTATCTTTTAGATACTACAATCCACCATGTAGGGGCAGAGCCAGAGCTTTACACCGTGGAATATAATTCTGCCAAGAATGATGTAAACGAGCAGGTTATCAAAGGCAATATCGCCATCATCAAGCACACCGACAACGGCGAAACCCAGATTGAAACGCCAGAGGAGGGGGCTGTCTTTGAGGTATATCTGAAATCCGCAGGCGGCTTCGATGCGGCGGAGGAAACCGAGCGTGACACGCTTATCTGCGATGAAAACGGCTTTGCCCAGACAAAGGATATGCCGTATGGCATCTACACCGTACACCAGACCTCTGGATGGGACGGGCGTGAGCTGATGAAAGACTTTGACGTGTTCATCTGCAAGGACAGCCAGACTTACCGCTACCTTATCAACAACGCCAACTTCGAGAGCTATATTAAAATTGTTAAGAAAGACGTGGAAACGGGCAAAGTTATCCCCTATGCAGGGGCAGGCTTCCAGATTTACGACCCAGAGGGAAACCTTGTAACAATGAAATTCACTTATCCAGAAGTGACGGAGATTGACACGTTCTACACCACGGCAGACGGCGGTCTTATCACGCCGCAGACTTTGGAATACGGCAAGGGCTATTCTCTCGTTGAGGTGCAAGCTCCATACGGCTATGTCCTCGACTCCGAGCCAGTCTATTTTGATGTGGAGCAGGAAAACTCCGAGGAGGAAAGCGGTATTACCATTGTCAAGGTGGAACGCTCCAATATGGCACAGAAAGGAAAGATTACAGTATCCAAGTCTGGCGAGGTATTCAGTAGGGTATCAGGAAACAAGGGGCTGTACCAGCCGATTTTTGCCGTGGATAATTTAGAGGGTGCAGTTTACGAGATTACCGCAGCCGAGGACATTATTACAACCGATGGCACGGTCAGAGCCGAGAAAGGCGAAGTCGTAGATACGCTTACCACAGGGGAAGATGGTACGGCGGAATCCAAAGAGCTTTATCTCGGAAAGTATGAGGTAAAGGAAGTGACTGCCCCGTATGGCATGGTATTAAACGATGAAATCCATGCCGTGGAGCTTGTGTATGCGGGGCAGGAAATCGAAGTGACGGAAACAGGCACGGAATTTTACAATGAGCGTCAGCGTGTGGAAATCGACCTCAATAAAACTCTTGAGGTGGACGAAGCATACGGCGTAGGCAGCAACGGAGAAATCAAAGACGTCACGTTTGGTTTGTATGCAGCCGAGGAGCTGACCGCAGCCGACGGCTCTGTTATCCCTGCGGACGGATTGATTGAAGTCATCTTCCTTGATGAGAACGGTCACGGAAAGGCAATCAGCGACCTGCCGATGGGCAGCTATTATGTGCAGGAAATATCAACAAACGCAGCTTACCTTGTAAGCGATGAGAAATACCCTGTTGACTTTGAGTACGCAGGACAGGAAACAGCCGTCGTGAACATCACGGCAAATGAGGGAGAAGCCATTGAAAACGAACTGATTTACGGCTCTGTCAGCGGCAGGAAATCCAACGAGGACGGTGAGGATTTAGGCGGTGCGTTAATCGGCATCTTTCAGACGGGGACAACGGAATATACAAAGGAAAATGCGATTGCGACTGCCACATCTGAGGATGACGGCAGTTTTTCTTTTGGCGAAGTTCCGTATGGCACATGGGTAATCCGTGAAATCGAAAGCCCGAAAGGATATGTACTCTCCGAGGAAGAAATCAGCGTAACAATCGGCGAAGTAGATGAGGTTGTGGAAATCGAGCTTGTCAATTATTTCATCAAAGGCAATATTGCTCTGACAAAAGTAGACAAGGACTATCCCGACAACAAGCTCACAGGTGCGGTATTCGAGGTCTACTCTGATGCCAACGGCGACGGAAAACTGGACAAGAAAGATGAGCTGCTCGGCGAGATGGGCGAGGTGGAAAAAGGCGTGTACCAGATGAGCGACCTCAGATACGGCAAGTACCTTGTCCGTGAGAAAACCGCCCCGACAGGCTTTGTTCTGGACGAGAATGTTTATCCCGTATCCATCGAGGAAAACGGCAAGACCTACAACGTGGAGAATGAAGCGGGCAAAGGATTTTTAAATGAAGCGCAGAAAGGCTCATTAAAAATCGTCAAGACATCCTCTGACGGCAAAGTGGAGGGCTTCTCTTTCCGTGTGATTGGAAAAGATTACGACCAGACATTCAAGACGGACAAAAACGGCGAAATCGCCATTGACGGCTTGCGTATCGGCGAGTACACCGTGTCCGAAGTCAGCGATAAGGCATCCTCTGGCTATATCCTGCCCGCCGACCAGAAAGTGACCATCAAGACGGACGAAACGGCAACCGTAACCATGCACAACGAGCTGCGTGATACACCAAAAACAGGCGACGATTTTAACCTCGGCTTGTGGGTAAGCCTTGCGGCGGCATTTACAGTCGGTGCGGGAATCTTCGGGTTTGCAGGCTACCAGTGCGGAAGAAAGAAAAAGGAGGACTAAGGGATGAGGGCAAAGACAATCATTGCTGCCATTCTTGCCGTATTCATGGTAAGTGCGGCGGTATGGCTGAAAATCCGTAACAGGAAGAAATAAATTAAGACAGATTGATGTAGATCGGGGCGGTTGGAAGATACCGCCCTCTTTTCATGTATGGAGGTAATTATGGACAGTCTGAAAACCATTGAGGGCAAAGTCAGAGCCGTCCTGCAAGAGAATGAGGACGCCAGAAATGACGACATGGTGCTGTACCTTGCCCTCTGCAATCTTTATCTGAAAGGTGCTGGAGCTATGCCGCTTGCCCAGATACTTTTGAACCATAAGGAGCTTGGCTTGCCGAGCTTTGAGAGCGTGGGCAGGACACGCCGCAAATTGCAGGAGAAATGCCCAGAGCTTTTAGGGAGCGTGCGGATGCAGAAAGTCAGAGCCAAAGGCGAAAAGGCATACCGCAGATATGCAAAAGAATCGTGAGGTGAAAGATGCAGGATAAGTCTTTTGAATATGGTGGGCATCATTTTATCCCAGAGCGGCAGTTTACAAAGCGGGAAGATGATTTTTTTAAGATTACCCGCAGATTAAAGACAGATAGGGAACTTGGCTTTTTCGCCGCCGACTATTACGGCAGGGGAAGCCAGAAATTCCCTTATTCTTATGATGATTTTTATGCTGCATCCACGGACAGGAAGTGCGATATTTTCCGCTGCGTGGAGAACGGCAGGCTGTACGTCCCCTGCCAGTATGAATTGCAGCAATATATGGACGAAAAGCAAAAAGAGAGGAGGAACGCCTATGAACGGTGAAACACGCTCCAATCAGGGCTATGAAATCATAGAGGGCTGCACTATCGGGAACACGGAGCTTGTCATCGGGCATCACCCGAAAGCCCCGAACCCTTATGTATGCTGGTACTGCAAGGGCGGCGACAACTACTATTGGGGCTGCTACTGCAACACACTCGAAGCGGCGAGGGAAAAGTTGAATGAACGCTACCAGTCGGAGTGCCAGATGCCATATAACCAACAGCACGATAAAAAGGCGAAGCAGCGCGATGGGCGTGAGCGGTAGTATGGGCAGCAATGAAAACAACAAGAAGTATGACTGCACGATTTGTCCTTACCCCCGATATAAGGACAGCCGTGTTATCTTCTGCGACGTCTGCATCCGAAAGGTTTTGGACTGGCAGAGGGAGAAAAAGCAAAGAAAGGAGAAGCCCGATGGAGAATGAAGAAAAACGGATGATTAGCTCCTATGAGGTCACGCAGAGCATCCACATCGGCAAAAAGGAAGTCGTGTTCGGCATAGATGAGAAAGAGGAATACCCGTATCTTGTCTGCTGTTGCACTTACGACAACCCGCTGTCCGCAGAATGGGTGACCGATGCGGTCGGCTCTGACGACTATCTGGAAGCCATGCAGATGTTTACCGACAGGGTGCAGGAACAGATAGAAAGTGTAAGAGCCGAGCAGGAACAGTTCAAGTTTGACATGACCCCGTTTACCATAGACGACTGCATCCCAGACGACAAAAGCGGCAGCATTGTGGGCAAGGTCGTTGTCATCAATGCCGAGGTCAACCGCCATGAGTACAGGCATTCCGCCTACCAGCTTGTACTGGCGGACGGCGGTCACGGAGCGTTGGGCGGCAGGGGGCAGGCGGTGTTCGGCACTTCCCTTGCGGACGGCAAGCACGCCCGATGGGAACGGTGCGACGTGCTTGGGGAAATCAAGCCAGAGAAGATGCCCGTCTGGGCAAAGGAAGCACTCGCAAAAATCAAGGAACAGGAAAAGGCGAAAAAATCAAAGAGCAGGGAGGAACGCTGATGGAGGTACGGGCTTTGACGCAATCCGAACAGAAATACACCTACGCCCAGAGTATGCAGCTTGAGGGGCAGACGGGGTGCATCGGTCATCTCCGTGGGGACTTTGGCGGCTCTGGAAACGAGTTTCATACCGATTGGTCTGACACAAGGGAACAGTGGAAAACCGATGAATTTAAGGCAGGGCTTGACGATGTAATCAACGCCCTGCGTGAAGATAAGGGGCTTCTGCACAGCCGCCGTGATATGTCGTCGGCTGCAAGGCAATCCCCCGATGCCGCCTTTATGGGGAATTACTGTACTGAGTACGGCTTCCGTGTAGATACTGACAAACACGCTTTCCTGCTCCGTTGCAACCCGACAAAGGGCGACTATAACTTTTACTGCTACTGCTATGTGAAAGAATGGCTCGATAAGCATATATCCAGAGCGGAACAGGGAATCCACTTTATAGACCCCCATTACAAAGAGCTGTTCCGCATCCCCGATGGCGGGAAAATCATTATCAACTATGCGTGGGGAGAAAAGGCGGAAAAGACCTGCCGTTTCATTGACGAATGCCATACCGAGGTGGGCAGCAATCTCTACCATATCTGCGAGTTTGCCGAGCGTATGGAAAGGAACGGGCATAGCTGCGAGCCGAAGCCGCAAGAGCCGCCGTCCGCACAGAAAGCCCCGAAACACAAAGACCATGAACGATAGGAGATGTGACTATGAATATTCAGGATATAGCAAAAAGCAAGGAAAAGAAAGCGGTTTTTCATATGGTATTGGAGGAAGCCTGCCGGCAGTGGTGCGATGGCATTGAAGATGCGCCAGAGAGGAAAGACGGTGAGGGCTTTGCCGATTTTTTCTATGAGATTTTTGAGGATAAGGAAAAGGAATATGTTCAGCAGGTAAAAGAGATGAATGGCGGCAGGCTTCCCCTTTTACAGCCAAAAGACAAAGACCATGAACGATAGGAGGTATGGGATATGGCAGTCAACCCAAAAGCCATAAGAACCTTAAACAAGGTTCTGGACGCAGGCTTTACCGAAGAAAAAGCCATCGCCGCCATGACGATGGACGACATTCTCTCCATGCAGGGCATCACAGTGGCGGACATCACGCTCATCAACGAGCTGCAAAAGAGCATCAAGGGGAACAAGGTTATCTCCTTTCTGGGAGGTGGCATGGAATGAGCGCAGCAAGGCAGGTCTGCATGACGGACAGCAAAGGCAGGACGCTTTTTTCTGTTCCCGATGGCGGTATCATCCGTATGTTTTATGGGAACGGGGAGGATTATTTTGCCGTCTGCCGCTATCTGGACGAAACCCATGCAGAGATTGACGGCGTAAGGTACGCCGTTCGGGAGTTCGCAAGGCGAATGGAAAGAAATAAAATCAACTATGCCCCTGCTTAAATGTGGGGCATGGACAACAGGAGGATTGATATTTTTATGGAACAGATTGTTTTGTCGGGCGGTGATAAAGAGTGAGTACCGAGTTAATCAACCGCATCACGGTAAAAAAAGACGGCGTGTATGTATCTTCCCACAGCTCCAACGACACCTCGCCCTACCATTCATGGAGGTGCAAGGGCTTGTCGGAAATCTATGATGCCGAGGGTCAGAAAGGGCTTGACCGTGAGGTTATCCGTATGCTCTATGAGTATGCCGAGCTTCGTGGGACGCATAAGAGCCTTGCCCGTTACCGCTACGCAAAGGACGCCCCCGCTGCCCATGCCATTTATCAGAAATATATGGACAAAATAGACGACCGCTACGGGCAGATGGACGAAGCCGACCAGAACAGCGTCTGGTACAAGCCCACGGAAAAGGCAAAGGAGTACCGAGCCTATGAGCGGGACATGCGGGAAAAGATGTATTCCGAAATCGCTGAAAGATGCGGGGAATACGACAGGAAGCAGAAAAACAAAGATTTGGAACGATAAGGAGGTGTGAGCCTATGGCTGCAAAGTACCAGCTTATTACGGAGCTGTACCGCCGCACGGGAATGGCGGTCGCAAAGAACCCGCAGGCTTGGCAGGGCTTTTTATCCTCTGCCTGCCACAATTACAAGTGCCGCTTTGACGAGCAGCTCTTGATTTACGCCCAACGCCCCGATGCCACCGCCGTAGCCGAGATTGGCACATGGAACAGGCTCTTTAAGCGTTGGGTGAACAAGGACAGCAAGGGGATTGCGGTCTTTGACCCGAAAGGGCGCAGGAACACGCTGAAATACTATTTTGACGTTTCCGACACCCATGAGGGCTACTACGGCAGCCGAGCCGTCCCGATATGGCAGATGGATAAGCGGTATGAGCAGCCCGTCATGGAACGGCTTGCGGACAGGTTCGGCGGCACGGAGGGCGGCGACCTTGCCACGTTTTTAATTCAGACAGCGGAGAACGCCGTGGAGGGCAATTTACCCGATTACCTCTCACAGCTAAAGGGCTGCACGAAAGACAGCTTTTTAGAGGAACTGGACGACTATAATATAGAAGTGATTTACAAACGGCTTGCCGCAAACAGCGTCGCCTATATGCTGTTAAGCCGCTGCGGTCTGGATGCGGGAGGATATTTTGAGCGTGAGGACTTTGCGGAGATTATAAATTTTAACACGCCCCAGACATTGAACGCCATCGGCATCGCCACAAGTGACATTTCCGAGATGGCGTTAAGGGAAATCTCTGCGGCAGTCCGAAATGTGCAAATCGAAGCAAAATGTCAGAACCGCACATTTGCAAGGAACATTGCAAGCCAGTATGATAAAGGCAGGAAACAACCCGAAAGGAGCGAAAATAATGAGCGAAATCACTTACACGAAACAGGCGGACTACCTTATACCCGACCTGACATTACCGACAGAGCCAGAGCTTCCGCTTGGCAGGTACGCTTTGATGCACAGGGATTATCTGGAACAGCACAAAAGAGTGACCTATCTCAATCTGCTGACAGCGGGCAGACTGAACGCACACCTTTACCAGACCGAGCAGACGGCGTTGCAGAGGTTAGAGCTTCTGACGAAGCAGTTAGCAGCCGAGCAGGGAGTGACGGAGGAGCTGAAAGAGAAAGCCCCGATGCAGTGGCTCGGCATGATGAACAACATCCGCAGCCAAGCGGAGGAAACCATCTTGAGCGAACTGATTTACAATTAGAAAATTCAGAACCAGAACCAGAGCCGCAGTCGGACGGCGGCAGGCAGGAAGATAAAACAGACACGGCACAGACCGCAGAGCCAGAGGGACAGACGGAAAAAGGCAGCGTTGCCAACGAGGAAGAAGTTGCCGTCAATCTCCCGACCGTAGACGAACAGATTGAAAGGATAGCTGAAGCAGAGGACGAAAAAGCCTCTGCTTTTGTTGTTTCACAGGAGGACATTGATGCCGTCCTTGTAAAAGGGAACAGCGTTGCGAACGGGAAATACCGCATTTACCACCAGTTCCAGAAGCAGGAAGATAAAAAGAAGAACATTGATTTTCTGAAAAGGGAATATGGCACGGGCGGATTTTTTGTTAATTTTTCAGACGGCACGGAGGGGTATGTGTGGTACAGCGGCAAGGGCATCTCCATTGACCGTGACGGCATCTCCACCGAACACGACCTTGTTTTGAGCTGGTCGAAAGCGGAAAAACGGCTGCGGGAGCTGGTTAAGGATAACCGCTACCTCAATCCCAAAGAGAAAGACCATTACGCCGACTATCTGGAAAGCATCTCTGCCCCGCAGCATGAAATCGACACCCAGAGGAAACTGGCAAGGCAGCGTTTTATTGAGGAAAAAAGGGAGCTGCCCCCTGCGGACAAGCGGGACACGCTCGCCCTGCGGCTCTCCGACTTCATCCGTGACTTGGACGGCTATGAAAAAGACTTGTTGGGCGTGATTGGATGCAGGGATTTTGCGGATATGCCCGCCGACCTTATGGAACAGGCATTACAGCATCCCGACAACGTGCAGGAACTGTTAGACTTCCTCTCCCTTGTGCAGAAAAAGACGACCAGCGTTTACAGCCGCAGCAATGCGTGGCGATTCTCGCAGGAGCTTACGGAGCTGTACCCTCTCCGCTACCTCTACCACGAGGGCGACGTGGTGTATATCGGGGCGGACAAATATGAGATTACCGCCTTTGATGAGAACGCCGTGTCCCTGCGAAATGCGGAGTTCCCGTTGTTCGGAAAAGAGTTTAGCAGGGAGGATTTTGAGCAGAAATTAAAGGAGAACCCTGCGAACGACCATTTAAAAACGGTCATCACCGAAAGCCAGAAAACAGAAACACTTGCCGAGGAAAAGCCCGACAGCATCACCCTCTCAATCGGCTTCTCCGAGCATCCCGCTTTTTATGACAAGGAGCTGAACGACCGATTTACGGATTTGAGTTTCGCTCTGGGAAATAAACTGCTCGGCATTCTGGACGAAAAACAGAACCGTGAAAGGGAGAATGAGGAGAACCATGTCGGATGGTATCATAAGACCGATTTTGAAATCCATGCCGTCATCGGCGGCGAGGAATTTAATTATGAAGGGCGGTTTGACATCGGCGACGGCGAGGGGGATTTAATCGCCCATATCCGAAATTTTTATGAATATTCCCTCTCCCCCGACTGCCCGTTTATCCCAGAATGGAAACGGCAGGGCGAAGATTATTACCGAGAGAAAATGGAATCCCTGCGTCTGGGGCATGACGTGTTCATCCCATTCTTGGAGCGGAACACGGGGCTGACCCAAGAGGATGAAAAGCGGCTTGGCGATATAATGGCTACCGAGGAGGACTGGTTTCACAGGAGGAAAGAACCCACCGAGGAAGAACTATTGGAACAGGCGAAAGGCTGCATTGACGCATACTGCGATGCGGAGTTTGGCGGCGACGCCGAAGTGGACTATACGGATTTATCCAACGTCAAGATTGCCTTTCAGAATACCGAGGACGGCTTGCATGGGATACAGGTATCCGTCAACCTCTTGCAGTATCGCATGGAAACGTATGTGGACGGCGTTCTTGCAGAATATACGCAGTATAATGACCTTGCCGACCTTATCCAGAACGCACTTTCCAATCTGTACTACCACGATTTAGTGTCCTTGACGGAGGAACAGCTTGAGCCGTTCTATTGGGAGGAAAACAAAAAGGCGGCTGAAAACCCAAGCCCAGACATCATCTCTGATGAAACAGAACAGAAGCCCCATTACACGGTAGAGCAGACTTCCGATGCTTTTGCTGACCCATTTATCATACGGAATAATGAAGCCCCAGAGGACAGTGCCGACCGATATTACGACGTAGGCGGCATCTACCAGACCTTTGAAACCGAGGAAGAAGCACAGGAATACGCCGACACCTTAAACAGTGCGGAGCATATCACGGAGCTATTTGCAGCGAAAGATGCGGAGCGTGAGGAACAGCAGAAATCAGAGTCTGCCCCGTCTGGGACGGATGAAAAGCAGGATAATTCTGACCTTATCGGCAAAGAGCTTATGATTGACAACCGCCGTTATCTTATTGAGAGCGTCGGGAAAATCAGCGGCGACGTTTCCATGCGTGACATCACATTTCAGAACAACGTAGGCTTCCCGATAAACCGTGTGGAGAAAGTCGGCTATGTCCGCAGGCTCTTGGAGCAGGCAGAGAAAGAATTACCATCCGAAGAAAAAACAGAATCCCCCGCAGAGCCGACCACGGAAACCGTGGCGGAATACCCCGCCGTGGAGAACGGGCTTCCCTATGACATTGTGGTGGAGAAGATACGCTTTGACGAGCCAGAGCAGAAACCGCAGAGCCAGAATCTGGCAGACACGCTCCGCTCCAGACTGGAAAGGGCAAAAGACAGTGCGGGACATGCCGCATTGCAAGAGGATATAGACACCCTTTTCATGGATAAGAACGGCGACAGCCTTGTGGGGATTGCTTCGGACGAATGGCTGAAACAGCTTGCGTATATGCCCGATGATGAGTTCCGCAAATATGCGGACAGTTACCAGAAAGGCACTCTGAACGCCTATAAGCTGCTCCCCCTCTCCGCCGACTGCCATAACTACCGCATTACCGATGATACGTTAGGCGTTGGCGGCGCAAAAGAAAAGTTCCGAAACAATATGTCCGCAATAAGGCTTCTCCACGACCTTCAGATAGAAAACCGCCTTGCCACGCCCGAAGAACAGGAAACCCTTGCAAAATATGTCGGGTGGGGCGGTCTGTCGATGGCGTTTGACAGCAATAATGCGGCATGGGAGAACGAATATAAAGAATTAAAATCAGCACTCTCCGATGAGGAATACCATGCCGCTATGGAATCCACGCTGACAGCTTTTTATACGCCGCCTATTGTCATTAAGGCGATGTATGAAGCACTTGACCATTTGGGATTTTCACAGGGGAATATTTTAGAGCCGTCCTGCGGCACGGGCAATTTTTTAGGGTTGTTACCCGACAGCATGGAGAAATCAAAGCTGCATGGCATTGAGATTGACCCGTTATCGGGCAGGATTGCGAAGCAGCTCTACCAGAAAGCCAGCATTGCTATTGAGGGGTTTGAGGAAACGAAGCTCCCAGACAATCATTTTGACGTGGTGCTTGGCAACATCCCGTTCGGGGAGTTCAAAGTCAACGACAGCCGCTACAACGCCCAGAAGTTCCTAATCCACGACTATTTTATTGCAAAGGCACTGGACAAGGTGCGCTCAGGCGGCGTTGTGATGTTCATCACCTCTAAGGGGACGATGGACAAGACAAGCCCAGAAGTGCGGAAATATATCGCACAGAGAGCCGAGCTTTTAGGTGCGGTGAGGCTTCCCGACAGCACGTTTCGGGCAAATGCAGGAACGGAAGTCACGAGCGATATCCTTATTTTACAGAAACGTGACCGCATCATAGAGATAGAGCCAGAGTGGGTACACCTCGACACAGACGAAAACGGCGTCACGATGAACAGCTACTTTGTCCAGCATCCAGAGATGGTGCTTGGCGAGATGAAGATGGAAAGCACGAGGTTCGGCATGGACAGTGCCTGCAAAGCCTACCCCGACGTGCCGCTTGCGGGGCTTCTCCATGAAGCCATTCAGCGGATAAATGGCGAAATCCCAGAGATAGAAAATGAGGTTGACCGTATCTCTGATGAGCAGGAGAAAGCCATCCCCGCCGACCCGAACGTGCGGAACTTCTCTTTTGCCCTTGTGGGCGGCAAGGTCTACTTCCGAGAGAATAACGAGATGACCCCTGCAAACGTGTCCATGACGGCGGAGAACCGCATCAGGGGACTGTTGGAAATCCGTGACTGCGTGAGGAAGCTCATCCAGTACCAGACCGACGACTGCCCAGAGGAAATGATACAGACCGAGCAGGAAAACCTAAACCGATTATATGATGCCTTTACCAAAAGGTACGGCTTAATCAACAGCAGGGGGAACTACCTCGCTTTTGGGGCAGATGAAAGTTATTTCTTACTCTGTTCCCTTGAAGTGCTTGACGACGAGGGGAAATTCAAACGCAAGGCGGATATGTTCACGAAACGGACGATAAAGCCCCACCGAGAAGTGACTTTTGTGGAAACCGCCAGCGAAGCCCTCGCCCTCTCCATCGGGGAGAAAGCCCGTGTCGATTTGCCCTATATGGCACGGCTCACTTGCAGGTCAGAGGAAGAAATCATTAAGGAATTGCAGGGCGTTATCTACAAAGTGCCGTCTTGTGAGCCTGCAAGGTATGTGACCGCAGACGAGTATTTATCGGGGAATGTGCGGGAGAAACTGAAAGTTGCAGGGATAGCGGCAAAGTCAGACCCAGAGCTTGCAGTCAACGTGGCGGCTCTGGAAAAAGTCATCCCAAAGGATTTGCCTGCAAGCGAAATCTCCGTCCGTCTCGGCACGACATGGATACCGCAGGAGGATATACAGCAGTTTATGATGGAGCTTTTAACGCCGTCAAGCTATGCGGCGGGCAGGCTGCAAGTGCGCTACACGGCATATAACGGCGACTGGTTCATCGAGAATAAGAGTTCCGACATTGGGAATGTCAAGGCGGACAGCACTTACGGCACGAAGCGGGCGAGCGCATACCGCATTATGGAGGACACTTTAAATCTCCGTGACACCCGCATCTTTGACTATGTTTATGATGAACACAACAATAAAAAAGCGGTGCTGAACCATAAGGAAACCACGGCGGCGCAGGCAAAGCAGGAGGTGATAAAGCAGGCGTTTCAGGACTGGATTTGGAAAGACCCAGAGCGGAGGAACAGGCTTGTACGCTATTATAATGACACATTTAATTCCATCCGTCCCCGTGAATACGACGGAAGCCATATCACATTTGGAGGCATCAGCCCAGAAATCCAGCTAAGACCGCATCAAGTGAACGCCATCGCCCATATCCTATACGGCGGCAACACGCTCCTTGCCCACAAGGTAGGTGCGGGAAAAACCTTTGAAATGGTAGCCGCCGCACAGGAAAGCAAGCGGCTCGGCTTATGCCAGAAATCCATGTTTGTTGTGCCGAATCACCTTGTCGGGCAGTGGGCGTCGGAGTATTTAAGGCTCTATCCATCTGCCAATATCCTTGTGACTACCAAGCGGGATTTTGAAACGGGAAACCGCAAAAAGTTCTGCGGCAGGATTGCGACGGGGGCGTATGATGCGGTGATTATCGGGCATAGCCAGTTCGAGAAAATCCCCATCAGCGAGGAACGCCAGAGGGAACAGCTCATGCGGCAGCTTGACGATATAGAGATGGGGATAGACGACGTGCAGGCATCCCACGGGGAGCAGTTCACGGTCAAGCAGCTCATGAAAACGAGGAAAGCAATCAAGGCGAAGCTCGATAAACTCAACGACACCAAACGGAAAGACAGCGTGATAAACTTTGAGGAACTGGGCATAGACAGGCTCTTTATAGATGAGAGCCATTTTTACAAGAACCTTTACCTTTACACAAAGATGCGGAACGTCGGCGGCATCGCCCAGACCGAAGCCCAGAAGTCAAGCGATTTGTTTATGAAATGCCGTTATCTGGACGAAATCACGGGCAACCGTGGCGTGGTTTTCGCAACGGGAACGCCTATAAGTAACTCAATGGTCGAGATGTATTCCGTGCAGCGGTACTTGCAGTATGACACCCTCGCAAGGAACGGGTTGCAGCATTTTGACAGTTGGGCTTCCACGTTCGGCGAAACAGTCACGGCTCTGGAACTCGCCCCCGAAGGCACGAATTACCGAGCCAAGACGAGGTTTGCGAAGTTCTACAACCTGCCAGAACTGATGCAGATGTTCCGTGAGGTTGCGGACATCCAGACTGCCGATATGCTAAAGCTCCCCGTGCCAAAGGTCAATTACCACAACATCAAGACCAAACCGAGTGAAATTCAGAGCGAAATGGTGGCGGGGCTTGCGAAGCGGGCAGAGAAAATCCGTGCAAGACTGGTAAAACCACAAACAGATAATATGCTCAAAGTGACAAACGACGGGCGGCAGCTTGCCCTAGACCAGAGATTGATTGACCCGATGCTGCCAGACGACCCGAACAGCAAAGTCAACGCCTGCGTGGAAAATATGTACCGCATCTGGGAGGGACACGCCGACACAAAGGCTGCACAGCTCTTGTTTTGCGACCTCAGCACACCGAAAAATGACGGCATGTTTAATGTCTACGATGACATGAGGGAAAAGTTGATACGGCGTGGAATCCCTGCGGAGCAAGTGCGTTTCATCCATGAAGCGAATACCGACGCACAGAAAAAGGAGCTGTTCGCAAAGGTAAGGAGCGGCGAAGTGCGTATATTGTTCGGCTCTACCCAGAAGATGGGCGCAGGTACAAACGTGCAGGACAGGCTGATTGCCATTCATAACCTCGACTGCCCGTGGAAGCCGTCATGCTTGGAACAGCGTCAAGGTCGTCTGGAACGTCAGGGCAATATGTTTCCCGAAGTGGAAGTTTACCGCTATGTGACAGAACAGACATTTGATGCGTATCTCTATCAGCTTGTCGAGGGAAAGCAGAAATTCATCTCCCAGATAATGACGAGCAAAAGCCCCGTGCGTTCTGCCGAGGACGTGGACGAGGTCGCCCTCTCTTTTGCGGAGGTGAAAATGCTTGCCACGGGCGATGAACGCTTTAAGGAAAAAATGGATTTGGATATGCAGGTGGCGAAGCTGAAAGTCTTGAAGCAGAGCTACCTTTCCGAGCATTACGACCTTGAGGACAGGATACTGAAGCACTACCCGCAGGAGATTAAGGAGTATGGGGAACGCATTGTAGGATATGGAAATGATGCCAAGATTGCAAGCCAGCATATGCCGCAGGGCGAGGATAAATTCTGCCCGATGACCTTAAACGGCGTGACCTACAAAGAAAAAGCGGACGCAGGCGAAATGCTCCTTGCCATCTGCAAGGAAAACCCGCTGTCACAGCCGATACAAATCGGCAGCTACCGTGGCTTCCAGATGGAGGTTTTCTATGATACGGTCAATGCCCACTACTGCTTAAATTTATGCGGAATGAGGAAATACAAAGTGGATTTAGGAACGGATGCCCTCGGCAATTTAACGAGAATTGAGAATGAGATTGCCAAACTTCCCGCAAGACTGGAAGCCGCCAAGACCAGAAAGGAGGAAACCACCGCACAGCTTGAAACCGCAAAAGAGGAAGTGAAGAAGCCGTTTGCCTTTGAAAATGAGCTGAAAGAAAAGACGGAACGGCTGAACGCCCTCAATATCGAACTGAATCTGAATGAAAAAGACAAGACTGTTATTGACGATGAGCCAGAGCAGAACGATGAGCAGCCAGAGAAAAAAAGTGCGGACAGGGAGCGTTAAATCCAGTTTGCACATTTGTATTGAGTATTTCTGGGCAGTATAATAAAGGACGATTAGAAAAAATCGGAGGTGAGGAAGAATGTCTGATGCGTTCAGATTTGAAACTTTTGTAGATGTTCATGACAATGTTTTTAATGAATATCTCGGCTCTGTCATCGCAAAACTGTCCAAAGAAAATGAGGAATACCGTGCCATAAGAGCCGAGATTGAGGGCTTATATGAGAAACATCCGAAAGTCTTAGGCGTGTTTGACACGGAAACAGCGGCGGAACTGACCGAGGAAGAATGTGCCGCACTGATTAAAGTGATGGAGCTTAGGAACAAACTTACAGACATGGAGATGCAGTCGGTCTACTTCCGTGGCTGCTATGACAGCGTGGGGTATCTGAAAAAGGCAGGGATTTTATAACGGACTGACCGAGAAAAAGGCGGTATTGGCGTGAGTGTTGATGCCGTCTTTTTATATAGCTTAAAAGGAATAATATTTCTATGGAGCAGAAATGCAATAGCTTGACTGGCTTGAAAAATTCATAATCTGGATGTACAATAAGAGCAATAAATAAGAAGTTGCAGGTGAGAATATGAAAATAATATGGATAGATGGAACTTTTGGGAGTGGAAAGACTGCTGTTGCCAATGTAATTGCTAAAAGAATTAATAATATGTGTTTACTTGAGTTTGATGCTTTGCAAAAGGAATATAAACCAAATTCTATTTCTGATTTTTTTGGAGAAAGGTATCCTGAAGCGAAAAGATATTTGATTGATGCACTTAGAAATAAAATATTGACTTTGATACAAGGCGGAGATTATGATTATATAATTGTTCCGATTGCATTGATTAATGATTATTGTAATCAGAAACTTGTAAATACTTTTGTAGATGTTGAATGCTATCATTTTATCTTAACTGCATCAGAAAAGATTTTGTATCAACGTATAGAAAACCAAGAAAATAGAGATGTGGATTTAGCAAAAACGTATTTTCAAACTGCAACTATATATTTGAAAAATCATTATTCTGATGCAGTTAGAATAGATACATCAGATATGAATATAGATAGTGTCGCAGAGAAAATTATTAAAATGATAAAATAATAAACGGTAAAAATTGATTAAGAAGATTTCTATGAAGGAGCAGACGGTGGCATTTGAAAAGGCGGTTGAGTAAATGAAAAATGAAATGGATATATCGCGATTTGGAAAGAATCAATTAAAACGCAAAAAGAAAAAATGGATAAAGCCAGTTTTAATGGGTATCATTATCGCTATTTTATTTGTATTATTGTCCTTGAAGTGTGAAGAGGTGATACGATGTAGTATAGGCAAATTATCCATTGATAATGATGCTAACGCAACTTGGATTGGGTCGCTAGCATCGTACTGGGGTGGCATCATTGGTGGTGTATTTTCTGGAACGATTGCAATTTTTGGTGTTTTTTATACAATACAGTTTACCCGTGAAGCTGATAGAAAAAAGGAAAGACAAAGTATTCAGCCATTTCTTAATGTAGAAGTGGTGGGAAAACCATCTGGAACTGTAAAAAAATTTCAAATCGCAGATGAGCCAAAATATGTAGAGGGAAAAGCTACACAAGAGTTTTATCCTATATATTTATCTATTACAAATATAGGAAACGGATTTGCAAACACTTTAACTTTTGGAACGGGAGAAAACTTAACTGGTATAAGCTTTAAAGAAGTATTTACAGTAAATCAGAAAAAAGAAATATTACTAAATGTTCAAACATACAAAATGGGAAAAAGAGTCACATTTTTTATCTGGTTTGCGGACAGCATGACAAACGAGTATATTCAATATTACGAATTAAAACGAAATGAAGATGGTACAGGATATGATTTAGATGTAGGATATCCTAATTTAATAGAATAAATATTTTCTTTAGTCATTATAATTGAGAGAATGTTGTAGATTGAAACAGAAAGAATGCTGTCAAACAATAAATTACGGTTTTCAGACAACTTAAATTAGAATTAATATTGAATTTATTACATAGCCGAGAGGTTTTCATTAGCGAAAATCCTTCGGCTAAATTCATTTCTGGAGGTGATTTTATTTGAATGAGAAGTAACAGACCCTATGTGCAGATTGACCCCGACGTGCTTGAGCAGGCAAGGCAGATAGATTTACTCTCCTATCTTAGAGCCTATGAGCCGAGCAACCTTGTCAAAGTCAAAGGCACGACGAACGTCTACTGTACCGCCGAGCATGACAGCCTAAAGATTTCCAACGGAAAATGGTACTGGTGGTCGAGGGGCTTCGGCGGCTATTCTGCCCTTGACTATCTGATGAAAGTCAAGGAATACGGATTTGTGGAAGCCGTGGAAACCCTCACGGGGCAGACGATGGCGGACTGGAAACCGCCGCCCCCTGCCGTGAAGAAAGACGAGCCAAAGGTGCTGCTCCTGCCGCCGAAGAACAAAAATTGTGACAGGGTGGCAGAGTATCTTTTCGGGCGTGGCATTGACTACCAGATTATTCAAGAGTGCATTGCCGAGGGGATTATTTTCGAGAGTGCCGACTACCACAACGCCGTTTTTATCGGGAAAGATGAGAACGGAACGCCAAAATATGCTGCCTGCCGTGGCACGATGGGGAACTTCAAGCGTGACGCATCGGGCAGCGACAAGCGGTATTCGTTTCGGCTTCTGGCAAAAGACCCGACCGATGCCGTGCATTTATTTGAAGCCGCCATTGATTTATTATCCTATGCCACCTATTTAAAATGCGAGGGAAAGGATTATAAGGCAGAGAATCTTCTCTCGTTGTCGGGCGTATATCAGCCGAAGAAAGAGCTGAAAGAAAGCAAAATTCCTATTGCCCTCACGACTTTTTTGAAAGCAAATCCACAAATCAAGACCATATTTCTGCATCTGGATAAGGACAGGGCAGGTCGTTTATGTACCGCCGCATTGAAAGAATTATTGCAGAAAGACTACCAAATCGTTGATGAACCGCCGCCAGTTGGCAAGGACTTCAACGATTTTTTAATGTCCTATCTGGGGATTGCAAGGCAGAAACCGAGCCGTGAAAGAAGGGATGCCCGCTGACTGCGTGAAGATTTTTCTGTTAGGAACAACGTAACTATCATTAAATTTAAGACCAAAAGGGAGGAAAGACCGATTGAAAAACTATGAAGTGACCCTTGTCGCCCACTATGCAAAGACCGTTTCCATCCATGCCGACAGCCCCGAACAGGCGGCGGAGAAGTTAAAGACCGTCCTGTTTGATACCGACCTTGTGAAGTTTTCCCAAGAGGATTTTGTCTGCGGCGAAGCCGAGATTAACGACCCTATGGAGGATGCAGGGGAAGAAATCGAATCCGAGGGAGAGGATTTTGAGGACGGCTGCTGTTCGGAGTGTCCGTGCTTCAGAACGGTATGTAAAGGATGCTGTCATGAGGGTGGGGATTAAAGACACGTCTTACCAAGCACTGAATTTGGTTATCCATCTGCCGATGGAAACAAAATTCGCTTGTTAGGGGACAGTTCCCCTAATACCCCGTTAAAAGAACAATGTTAAAGTATGCCGCCATGCCGTGTGCGGTACGGCGGTCACAGAAAGGAATCCAAGAATGAGTAATTTCTTATATTTTATCCTCGGCACAACGCTCGGCGGCATGGTCGGCGTGGCGTGTATGTGCGTGCTGCAGATTAACAGGCTTTCCGAGGGAAAGGGGGATTTGGATGCGGAAACGAAACGTGCAGATACTGTTCCGACTGACCGAGGAAGAAGCTGAATACCTCTGCTCCCTTGCGGAAAGGTCGGGACACTCCAGACAAGCCCTGCTCCAGTCGATGGTCATGGGCTACCGCCTGTGCGAGAAGCCAGACCCAGAGTTTTATAAAATCATGCGGGAGCTGTCCGCCATCGGCAACCGCATCAACCAGCTTGCGGCAAAGGCGAACGCCTTAAACTTTGTGGACACGCCGATGCTCTACGACGAAGCGAAGCGGTGGCGGGATTTCCGTCTGGACGTGGGCAGGTGCTACCTTGTTCCGAGGAAGATGTCTGGCTGATGGCGGTCTGCGAGATATGGGACGTAAAGGGCAGGCTCGACCACCCCATCGACTATGCGGAGAACCCAGAAAAGACCGCCAACCCAAAATACACGGATGCGGATTTGCAGGCGATGGGCGACGTGATGAAGTATGCCACCAATGGGGACAAGACCGAGCATCAGTTTTTCGTCACGGGCGTAAACTGCGACCCTGCCACCGCAAGGGACGAGATGATGATGGCAAAAGCCCAATGGAACGACCAGAGCGAGATTGTCTGCTATCACGGCTTCCAGAGTTTTAAAGCGGGCGAGGTCACGCCAGAGCAGGCACATGAGGTCGGCGTGAAGCTGGCGGAGAAGATGTGGGGCGGCAGGTTCCAAGTGATTGTGGCAACCCACTTAAATACGGACTGCCTGCACAACCACTTTGTCGTCAACTCCATTTCTTATATTGACGGCAGGCACTACCACGACAACAAGAAGAATCTGCGTCTGCTCCGCCAGCGTTCGGATGAATTGTGTCGTGAGTATTCCTTATCGGTCATCGAACACCCAAGCGGCAGGAAGAAGCCCTATGTCCTATGCCAAGCCGAGAAGCAGGGCTTACCCACAAGGGATACCGTGGCACGGCAGGCGGTGGACGAAGCCATCTCAAAATCGTTCACGCTGAAAGACTTTGACCGCCAGTTGTCGGAAATGGGATACCGCATCAATTTTGACCCCAACCGAAAATATTGGACGATAATCGGAAAAGGATGGCAAAGACCGAAGCGGCTCTATAAGCTCGGCGATGACTACACCAATGAGCGGATAACGGAACGCATCAAGGAAAATTCCTATGCGGTCAAGTTCCAGAGCTTTTCCAAAGAACAGCCGCAGGTCAGAGTGATAAGGGTAAAAGGCACGTTAAAGGATGCCAAGAAAATCGGCGGCTTGCGTGGGCTGTATCTCCACTACTGCTACAAGCTCGGCATCCTGCCAAAAAAGAAACAACAGAATTACGCACGGCTTCACTATCTCCTAAAGGACGACCTTATGAAGATGGAAGCCATCACCAACGAAACAAGGCTGCTCTGCCGCAACCATATCGACACGGCGGAGCAGCTTTTGTCCTATAAAGGCTCTCTGGAATCCGAGATAAGTGAGCTGACCGAACAGCGTAAGGGGCTTTACTCCCAATCCCGAAAATCTGTCGGGGAAGAAAAAGAAGCGGTCAAGGCTCGGCTGTCGGAAATCACGGGGCGCATGAAAACAATCCGAAAGGAGGTCAGATTGTGCGAGGGAATCGAAGCCCGCAGCGACACCCTCAAGGAAAAATTAAATGTCATACGGGCAGATGAGAACAAAGAAAAAGGAAAGGAGCTGATGAAGCATGAACACAGGCGGCGAAGCGGCGGAGCAAATCGTAAGGATGAGCTTGGAGGGATTTGAGGTTGCTGCCAAAATCACGGGGGCGGGTGCGAAGAATATCGCCATCCTCTTATATTCCATCTTAAAGGAAGAACAGAAAACCAAAGGCAAAGCAAGGCTCACAAACATGCTCCGCTCTGGGAAAGAGTTAAAAGTCTTTACTGTCAAGAGCGGCGACTTGAAGAAGTTCACGCAGGAAGCGAAGAAATACGGCGTACTCTACTGCGTTTTGGCAGACCGCAAGAACAAAGACCCCAATGCGGAGGTGGATGTGATTGCCCGTGCCGAGGACGCATCGAAAATCAGCCGCATCGTGGAGAGGTTCAGCCTTGCGTCGGTAGATACTGCTTCCATCGTGACCGAAGCGGAAAAATCGAAAGGGGAAAAAGGAAAGGCGAGAGATACCAAGACCGCAGATGCAAAGGACGGTCAGCCAGAGCCAGACGTCGGCGTGGAGGAAAAGGCGGAGAAAGACAAACTCATGGACGCCCTTATGGGAAAACCCGTGCAGAAAGAGGAAAACGCCCCAAACCCCTCGGTGGCAAAGACAGAAAAATCCCCTCTGTCCGAGCCTACCTCAAAGCAGCAAAGGAAGCCCGCAGAGGGGGCTACTATGGCTAAGGCACAAAAGCCGTCAGTCAGGGAGGAACTGCGGAAAATCAAGGAGAGCCGTAAGGAGCAGGAAGCGGACGTTTCCCCTGCAAAAGAGAAATCTCCCGACAGGGGAAAGAAACCGCCCGCAGGAAAGACGGAGCATAAGCAGCCCCAGAAGCGGAAACGGAAACCAAAATCGAAAGGAGCAAGATAAGCATGAGCATTTATGACGTATTCAGCGGCGGAGGCAGACCTTTTAACAAAGAGGAATGGGCGACGCAGAAACAGGAGCAGCGGAAAGCAGCCTATGAGCTGATAGACACGACCTGCGAAAAAATGATGGCGGACGGAGGTGCGTTTCAGCAGTACCTTGACGTGCAGGGGCATTTTGACCGCTACTCCGTCAACAACGCCATCTTGGTTTCGGCGCAGATGCCCGAAGCGACGCAGCTTAAGGATTACGGCAGTTGGAAACAGAGCCGTGCCTATATGGACAAGGACGCACAGAAAATCACCATCCTTGAGCCGGGGAAAGAGTACGAGCGGGAGGACGGCTCAAAGGCGGTCGGCTATAATGCAAAAGTGGTCTACGACATTTCCCAGACCTCGGCAAAGGACAGGCAGCAGCCACAGGAGCAGAAAACCATGCGGGAGCTTGTGTCGGCGATGATTGACGCAAGCCCCGTTTCCTTTGTGCCAGTGGACGACCTTGAGCTGCCTGCGTTCTACGACAGCGCACAGCAGACCATCTTCATCAAGACGGGATTGAACGAAGAACAGCTCTTTGTCAGCATGGCAAAGGAAGTGTCGGCAGCGGTCTTTGACTTCAAGCACAAGGAGAGCCGTGACGTTTCAGAGTTCAAGTCGTTCTGCGTCGCCTATATGGTAAGCTCCCGCTACGGCGTGGACACAAAGGGCTTCCGCTTCGACAATATCCCGAAAGAGTTTGCGGGCATGGAAACGCAGGAATTTAAAGGGCAGCTTGGCTCGATGCGTGACGTTCTGGGCGAAATCCAGTCGGACATGTATAAGAGCCTTGAGAAGAACAAGCCGCCCAAATCCAAAGGGCAGGAACGCTAATCGGAGGTGCAGCCCATGAAAGAAGAACGATACCATCTGGCATTGGACAAATACGATAAGAACATCGTCCTCAACGCCCTCAACACCCTGCGGACGCAGCAGATACAGGAGGAACGCCCCACCGAGCCTGTTGACGAGCTGATAAGCAGGGTGGCATTCGCCCCGACCAGGAAAGTAAAGGTCGCCCCATGCAAGTGCCATGAAGAACGGTGATGATTACAAGGCGGGCTTAATCCTTTCTTTATGCGGGATTGTCCCTGTCGTGTGGCTTGCACTGCTGACTGCCCCTTATGTCAGCGGCGGCATCGTGGAGATAATGCAGAATTTATCCGTGGCAATCGAGAACCCGTTTTCCATAACGGTATGCGGGGACAGCGTAAGGACTGTCCTTATTTTCCTGCTTGCCTACGGCATGGGAATCGGCGTTTATTTCTCCACACGCAGGAACTACCGCAAGGGGGAGGAACACGGCTCTGCAAAATGGGGCAATGCAGGTACGCTTAATAAAAAATACCGAGATAAAAACGCATCGGAGAACAAGCTGCTGACCCAGAGCGTCCGCATCGGGCTTGACGGGAAGAAACACCGCAGGAACTTAAATATCCTCGTGGTGGGCGGCTCTGGCGCAGGAAAGACCAGATTTTTTTGTAAGCCCAACGTCATGCAGTGCAACACGTCAATGGTAATCTTAGACCCGAAAGGCGAGATTGTCCGTGACACGGGCGGGCTTTTGGAAAAGAAAGGCTATGAGGTGCGTGTGCTTGATTTAATCAACATGCACAAGAGCCACTGCTACAACCCGTTTGTCTATCTAAGAAACGGCAACGACGTGCAGCGGTTGGTAACAAATTTATTTAAGGCGACCACGCCGAAAGGAAGCCAGTCGCAAGACCCGTTCTGGGACACGGCGGCGAGTATGCTGCTTTTATCCCTCGTATTCTATCTGAAATACGAAGCCCCGCCAGACGAGCAGAATTTCCCGATGGTGATGGAGCTTTTAAGGGCGGGTGAGGTAAGGGAGGATGACGACGGCTATGTAAGCCCGCTTGACGAGCTGTTTGACCGCTTGGAGATGGTAAACCCAGAGCATATCGCTTTGAAGTATTACAGAGATTACCATTCTGGTTCGGCAAAGACACTAAAGAGCATCCAGATAACCCTTGCCGCAAGGCTTGAGAAGTTCAATCTGGAAAGCCTTGCATCTTTGACTGCCACGGACGAATTGGATTTACCGTCTTTGGGCGAGAAGAAAGTCGCACTGTTCGCACTGATACCAGACAACGACACCAGTTTTAATTTTTTGGTGTCACTTTTATACACGCAGCTATTCCAACAGCTATTTTACCTCGCCGACCACAAGTACGGCGGGAGCCTGCCCGTCCACTGTCAGTTCATTATGGATGAATTTGCGAACGTCAGTTTGCCAGATGACTTTGACAAGATACTGTCAGTCATGCGTTCAAGGGGCGTGTCGGTCAGCATCATTTTACAGAATTTGGCGCAGCTCAAAGCCCTGTTTGAGAAACAATGGGAAAGCATCGTCGGGAACGCCGACGAGTTCCTCTATCTCGGCGGCAATGAGCAGAGTACCCACAAGTTTGTGTCGGAGCTGTTAGGCAAGGCGACCATCGACACCAACACCTATGGGAAAAGCTCTGGGCGGAGCGGCAACTATTCCACCAACTACCAGATTTCGGGGCGTGAGCTTTTAACCCCAGACGAGGTGCGTATGCTTGACAACCGCTACGCACTTCTTTTTGTGCGTGGGGAACGCCCCGTCATGGATTTGAAGTACGACATCTTGAAACACCCGAACGTGAAACTGACCGCCGACGGTGGGAAGCCGCCGTATATCCACGGCGAGCCGACGCAGGCGGTCGCAACCTTTGTGTTTGGCGGGGATATTCCAAAAGACGCTGTTGCGCTTAATCCTGTCAGCACTTCCTATGAGCTTCTGTCCGATGAGGACTTGGAAGAAATATTCAATTTATAAGGAGGATTTACCCTATGAAACTTTTTCAGAAAAACGAGAACAACCAGAACAAAGCAACCCAGAAACTGCCGATGACAGGCAAGGTAAAAAGAGGTTTCCGCTGCTACTGCGTGGCGGTACTGGCTGCGGCTTTGATGCTTGGAACGTCCATGACCGCCTTTGCCGCCAATGACCCGATTGCCGTTGTCAACAACCTCTCCAATTTCATCTTCGGTCTGATACGGGCGGTCGGGATGATTATGCTCGGCTTCGGCATCGTGCAGGTCGGCTTGTCGCTGAAATCCCACGACCCGTCCCAGAGGGCGAACGGCTTCCTCACACTGGCGGGCGGCGTTGTGATTACCTTTGCGAAAGAGATTTTAACCCTCATCACGGGCTAATCCAAAACAGACTGAAATAACAGACTGACACAAGACAGGATAACGGGGCAGATCCGCTCTGCGGAACTTGCCCCGCTATCAAATTTTAAGAACGGAGGTGGTCGAATGTCAGACAACTGGGTAGTCCAGAACTTGGAGAACGCCCTTGACACATGGAATGAAAAGTTAGCCGAGATATGGCAGCTCATCACCCAATCCCCCGAAACCTTTAAGGGCGGTGCGATATGGAAAGTCATCGTTGACA
The DNA here is from genome assembly GCF_943193015.1 of Hominisplanchenecus murintestinalis. Lineage (NCBI taxonomy): Bacteria > Bacillati > Bacillota > Clostridia > Lachnospirales > Lachnospiraceae > Hominisplanchenecus > Hominisplanchenecus murintestinalis. The sequence continues at coordinate 65,020 of NZ_CALPCM010000011.1, read as the reverse complement.
TCCACGGGGCGTTGCAGGCGATAGGGCTTGCCCTGCTCGTGCTGTTCTTTGTCGTCGGCGTGATGCGTACCTGCGGCGACTTCGCAAGCGTGAAGAAGCCCGAACACGCCTTGAAGCTGTTCATCCGCTTTGCCCTTGCGAAAGGTGCGGTCACTTACGGCTTGGAGCTGATGATGGCTCTGTTCAAAATTGTGCAGGGCGTGATTTCCGCCATTATGAAAGCCGCAGGCTTCGGCTCGGCGCAGAAAACGGTTCTACCACAGGAGATAGTGACAGCCGTGGAGGACTGCGGCTTTTTCGAGAGCATCCCCTTATGGGCGGTCACGCTGATAGGCGGGCTGTTCATCACGGTGCTGTCATTCATTATGATAATGTCGGTGTACGGCAGATTTTTTAAGTTGTATCTTTACACCGCCATCGCCCCCGTGCCGCTGTCCTCGTTTGCGGGAGAGCCGAGCCAGAGCGTGGGAAAGAGTTTCATCAAGAGCTACTCCGCCGTGTGCCTTGAGGGGGCAATCATCGTGCTTGCCTGCATCATCTTCTCGGTGTTTGCGGCGTCCCCGCCCGCAGTCAACCCCGATGCGGCGGCGGTCACGATGGTATGGGGCTATATCGGGGAATTGGTGTTCAATATGCTCGTCCTTGTCGGTGCGGTCAAGATGGCAGACCGTGTGGTAAGGGAAATGATGGGCTTGTAATTACCCCACAGGAAAGGAAAATTGAAATGAAAAAAGAAACGAAGTATTGCCAGAATTATAATATCCATCTGTTAAATGGAGAAGTCATTGAGGCTTCCGAAGCCTATGACCTGCCTGCTGAAAAAGGGCTGGTCGGAAAATTTGGAAAAGCGGACGATAACGAGATATTTGAAATCGGGGATGCCATTTCTGGGTTTGCATATATCCCGAAACGCAGCATCCTCTTTATTTCGACGGGAGACGTCCGAGAGGGGCGGTGCTGATATGGAAGTCAAGATAAATAAGGAAATCCGCAACTACACGGAATCCATGTTCTTCGGGCTGTCGATGCGGCAGTTCCTGTTTTCCGTGCTTGCCTGCGGCGTGGCGGTCGGCTTGTTCTTCCTGCTCCGTGGCAGGTTCGGGACGGAAACAGTAAGCTGGATGTGCATCTTGGGGGCTTCCCCTTTTGCGGTCATGGGATTTGTGAGGTACAACGGCATGACCGCCGAGCAGTTTGTGTGGGCATGGATAAAGTCGCAGTTTCTGATGCCGAAGAAGATTTTATTTGTCCCAGAGAATTTATATTACGATGCGATGAAGCAGGCACTGGACGCACATGAGAAAGGCTTGCCCGCCGTGCAGGATAAGAAACGGAAAAAGGGGAAACGCAGGAAAAAAAGAACAAAGACAGACGGGCGAAAGCAGCCCAAGAAATCAAGAAAGCGCAAGGAGGTAGATTATGATTAAGACGCTGAAAACGCTGTTCAAGCAGGACAGGGAGAAATTCATCGTGCCGAAGTCGGTGCAGGCGGTCATCCCGTTAAAGACCATGTGGGAGGACGGCATTTTCCTCGTGGGCAGGAACAAATACGCAAAGACATTTAAGTTTGAGGACATCAACTACGCCGTGGCAAGCCGTGAGGACAAGGAAGCGATGTTCCTCGAATACTCGGAGCTTCTTAACGCCCTCGATAGCGGGGCGACCACGAAAATCACGATAAACAATCGCAGGCTCAATAAAGCGGACTTTGAGCAGACCATCTTAATCCCGATGGCGGAGGACGATTTGGATAAATACCGCAAAGAGTATAACAAGATGCTGCTCGATAAAGCAACGGGGGCAAACTCCACCGTGCAGGATAAATATGTGACGGTTTCCGTCTGCAAGAAGAACATTGAGGAAGCGAGGAATTATTTTGCCCGTGTCGGTGCTGACCTTATCGGGCATTTTAACCGTTTAGGCTCGAAGTGTACGGAACTGGACGCTAACGACAAGCTGCGTATCTTCCATGATTTTTACCGCACGGGCGAGGAAACGGCGTTCTCCTTTGACATGGTGCAGACCATGCGGAAAGGACACGACTTCAAGGACTATATCTGCCCCGACTCCTTTGAGTTTGAGAAAGATTATTTTAAGATGGGGAATCGGTACGGGCGTGTGATATTCCTCAGAGAGTACGCAGCCTATATCAAGGACAGCATGGTGGCGGAGCTTTGTGAATTAAACCGTAACATGATGCTCTCCGTGGACGTTGTGCCTGTCCCGACGGATGAAGCCGTGAGAGAAGTAGAAAACCGTCTGCTTGGCGTGGAAACCAACATCACGAACTGGCAGAGGAAGCAGAACCAGAACAACAATTTTTCCGCCGTCATCCCCTACGACTTGGAGCAGCAGAGAAAGGAAAGCAAGGAGTTCCTTGATGATTTGACGACCCGTGACCAGAGGATGATGTTTGCGGTGCTTACGATGGTGCATACCGCAGAAACCAAAGAGCAGCTTGACAACGACACGGAAGCCCTGCTCACGACGGCAAGGAAGCATCTCTGCCAGTTTGCCGTGCTGAAGTACCAGCAGATGGACGGGCTGAACACAGCCCTGCCGTTCGGCGTGAGGAAGATTGATGCGTTGAGGACGCTGACGACGGAAAGCCTTGCGGTGTTTATCCCTTTCCGTGTGCAGGAAATCTACCATAAGGACGGCGTGTATTACGGGCAGAACGTCATTTCAAAGAACATGATAATCGCCAACCGCCGCCATCTTTTGAACGGCAATTCCTTTATCCTCGGCGTGTCGGGTGCGGGAAAATCCTTTACGGCAAAGGAGGAAATGACAAACATTATTCTGACCGACCCTAACGCCGATGTCTTGGTCATAGACCCCGAACGAGAGTACGCCCCTCTTGTGAAAGCCATGCAGGGCGAGGTTATCCACATCTCAGCGACGAGCGACAACCACATCAACGCAATGGACATGAACTCTGATTACGGCGACGGAGCGAACCCCGTCATCTTGAAATCAGAGTTTATTTTGTCTTTGTGCGAGCAACTTATCGGCGGGGCAAGTCTGGGGGCAAAGCAGAAATCCATCATCGACCGCTGCACGGCAAGCGTTTACCGCTACTACCAGCAGGGCAACTATATGGGTACGCCGCCGACCTTGCAGGACTTCCGTGAGGAGCTGTTAAAGCAGGATGAGCCAGAAGCGCAGGAAATCGCCCTTGCGATTGAGCTTTTCACGGACGGCTCACTCAACACCTTTGCCAAGCATACGAACGTGGATACCCACAGCCGCCTTATCTGCTACGACATTCTGGATTTGGGCAAGCAGTTACAGCCTATTGGTATGCTCGTCGTCCTCGACAGCATTTTAAACCGCATCACCCAGAACAGGGCGAAAGGCAGGAACACCTTTATTTTCATTGACGAGATTTACCTGCTCTTTCAGCACGAATACTCGGCAAACTTCCTTTTTACCCTCTGGAAGCGTGTGCGTAAGTATGGGGCGTACTGCACAGGAATCACGCAGAACGTGGACGACCTCTTGCAGAGCCATACGGCGAGGACGATGCTTGCCAACAGCGAGTTCATTATCATGCTGAACCAAGCGTCCACGGACAGAATCGAGCTTGCGAAGCTCCTTAACATTTCCGACCTTCAGATGAGCTATATCACGAATGTCGGTGCGGGGCAGGGATTATTGAAAGTCGGCAGCTCCCTTGTGCCTTTCGTCAATAAATTCCCACGCAATACAAAGCTGTATAAGCTGATGACGACTAAATTTGGGGAGTGCTAAAAGGATGGCAATTTTGGAAATGTTGACTTACAATAAATAGTTATACTCTGACAATAGAAAGCTATATTTTACAATAAATATCCATAATAGCGGCTCATGTGTGAATTTTACAATAATTATTCATACTGGCGCACTGGTATTTACAATAAAAAGTTATACTGGTGTGAAGTCGCTGAATGGATTGGTTGTAAGAGTGTTTTTTGTTGTCGGTGGAGGTATTGCTGTTGCGTGGAATGTTCCATGCGATGGCATTTTTATTTGCAAATCCAGTGTTTGTATAACTATCTATTGTCAAAATGGAGAAAGGAGTATGACTTATTATTGTCAAGAAACAGGAAAGGAATTGTGTTTATCCTGCCGACTGTCTGGAAGTGCTGCGGGAACTTCCAGACAGAAGCGTGGATGTAGTGATTGCCGACCCGCCGTATTACCGCATGAAAGGGGACTTTGATTTTGTGTTCCAGACAGTTTCGGAATATCTGGAATGGTGTCTGGCGTGGGCGGGGGAATGCCATAGGATTTTGAAGCCTACGGGTGCGTTTTACTGTTGGGGGAGCTGCCAGATGATAGACAAACTCTCTACCCACGTTTTAGACAAGTTTGACTGGATAAAGCGGAATCTGATTGTCTGGAATTACAGGACGGGGCGACCTGCGAAAGCGACCTATCGGAATGAAGCGGAGTTCTTGTGGTTTTACAGTAACCCCTTGCATGAAATAAACATTGATGCCGTCCGCATCCCGTATGATGAGGGCGGCGAAAAAGACAAGCGGAAAAACCCAAAGGGGAAATCCTGCGGGAACGTATGGGAGTTTCCGAGGATTATGCCCAATTATAAAGAAGCGACGGGGCATCCCACGCAGAAGCCAGAGAAGCTGGCGGAACGGATGCTGCTTGCAAGCAGCAGGGCGGGCGATTTAGTGGTAATCCCCTTTGCAGGCTCTGGGAGCGAGGTAGTCCAGTGCATCAAAAACGGGCGTGACTTTATCGCTTCTGAAATCAATGAAGTTTATGTGGAGAATATCATTCTGCCACGGCTGCAAAAAGAAACGGCTTGCAGCGTATCGGCACAGGAGAAAGGAGGATTTTTATGTCGGAGATAAGGTTTCGCAACGCAGCCCACCGTGATTTTTTTCTGGAAAGCATGATAAAGTGTAAGGTCAACGACTGCTATCACAGGGCGTTTTTCTATGTGATGGGGATTGCGGGGGAAACAAGGCAGAACATCAACGCCATGTTCGATTTTAAGACGGACTGCATCAAGCCAGAGGGGATGCACGCAGGCTGGCAGACGAGCGGCACGGTCAAAGTCTGCCACCTTGCCTTTAACCTCTGGAACGGTTACGCCGAGGAGGGGCGTGAGAAACTATTCACGCCAGAGGAATTGTTCTGCTGCGAGTTCGCCCCGTATTTCATGGAGGGCATCAAGGCACGGTATCCCGAATATTGCAGGGATTTACCAACGCCCAAGAAGCAGGCAGAGCATACACGGTAGCTGAAAACAAGAAAAAAGGAAATACCCTGCGGGCATACCTCTATGCCCAAAAGCAGGGCAAGAACAAAGAAACACCCTGCGGGCATACCATTATGCCCAGAAAGCAGGACAGAATAAAGAAAGGAATATTTTATGAATCTGAAAAACTATAAATGTATTCTCTGTATTACCGCCGCTGTTACCTTTTTAGGAGCAGCGGTTTTTTGTGGCTTTAAGATTTATAGCCATTACCAGCAGATAGACGAGCAGACGGAAGCCTTTGCGGAGATTGCAAAGGTCGTGGAGAACGCCGAGCCAGAGGAAGAACTGCCCAGAGATAAGGATACGCCCGTCAGCGAGGGAGAGGATATTCTTGCAAAGTACAAGGAACTGTATTTGCAGAATGAGGATATGGTCGGGTGGATTGCCATAGACGGAACAAGCATCAACTACCCCGTCATGCAGAGCAGGAACAGCCCGAATTTCTATCTGAAGCACAGCTTTGAAAAGGAATACAGCGATTTGGGAGTGCCGTATATCCAAGAGGACTGCGACCTTGCGGCAAGTGATAATCTGGTTATCTACGGACACCACATCAAAGGCGGCAGGATGTTCGGGGCGTTGGAAGATTATAAATCCAAGAGCTTTTATGAGAAACACAGGAATATCCAGTTTGACACCCTCACGGAGCAGGCAGAGTATGAAATTATTGCTGTTTTTAAGACCGTGGCGTACAGCTCGGAGGGCTACCGCTACTATGATTTTGTCAATGCGGAGAATGAAAAAGAATTTAATGCCTTTGTCGGGAAGTGTAAGGAACTTGCCTTGTATGATACGGGCGTGACCGCTGAATATGGGGATAAGCTCATTACCCTGTCCACCTGCGAATACTCCGCACAGAACGGCAGGCTTGCCGTGGTGGCGAAAAAAGCAGACTGACATGACCGCAAATCTTCTGGGAAAGGAGGTCGGATTTTATGGCTGATATAAAGACCAGAGATGCGGTCAAAGGTACGATTAAAACTTTAGACAAAGCCGCCATAGCAGGCAGTCGAATGAAATCCGCTTACGCTAAGACAAAGGACAAGGCGAAGCAGGGATATTATGCAGAGGAAAATTCCCCCACGGAATATGCCGCCGACAAGGTTTCCCATGCTTCGGGATGTATCAAGGACGAGGGCATCCACCAATTCAATAAGCAGGGGCAGAAAAACGCCGAAGCCACAAGAGAGAATATCGGTAAAGTAAAGGATAAAATCGCCGACTTTAAGGCAAAGCGGGCGAAGAAAGCCGCAGAGCAGAAAACAATGCGGAATAAGGCAGGACAAAACGCCATGCGTACAATGGGACAGGACGGCTTGCAGGAGGTTCAAGGGACTGCAAGCCGTCCCGCTGTTTCTGCTACTCATTCTACTCCTGTCAAGACCGAAACGCCCCAGACGGCGGCAAACTCACTAATAAAGACCAGACAACAGGGAAAGCGGACGATAAAGACAACCGCCAGAAATGCGGAAAAGTCCGTCAAGACCACAGCAAAAGGGACGGTCAAGGCGACGGAAAAAGGCGTGAAAACTGCAAAGGCGACATCCAAGACAGCGATTAAGACCAGGTCGCAGACTGCAAAGGCGGCGCAGAAAACGGCGAAAGCATCTGCCAAAGCCGCCCAGAAAGCGGCGCAGACGGCAAAAGCCACTGCAAAGGCGACAGCCGAAGCGACGAAAGCCACGGTCAAGGCTACCATTGCGGCGGTCAAGGCAATCATAGCGGGGACAAAAGCGTTGATTTCTGCCCTTATCGCGGGCGGCTGGATTGCCATTGTGATAATCATTATCGTCGTCCTGCTTGGGTGCGCCGTTTCCCTGTTCGGGGGCGGCAGCGACAGCACTTCCTATACCCCTGTCAGTGCGGAAGTGGAAGCCTACACGCCGCTGATACAAAAGTATGCGAAGCAGTACGGCATCCCCGAATATGTGGAGCTTATCAAGGCGGTGATGATGCAGGAAAGCGGTGGACGTGGACTTGACCCGATGCAGGCGGCGGAGGGGAGCTTTAACAAGAGATACCCCCATGAGCCGAACGGAATCAAAGACCCCGAATATTCCATCGAGTGCGGCGTGCAGGAATTAAAAGCAGCCCTTGTTTCAGCCGAGGTGGAGAACCCGATTGACATGGAGCGCATCAAGCTCGCCTTGCAGGGCTACAACTTTGGGAACGGGTATATCTCATGGGCAAAGAGCAACTACGGCGGCTATTCCTATGCAAATGCGGTGGAGTTTTCCGCAATGCAGGCACAGCGGCTCGGTTGGGAGAAGTACGGCGACACACAGTACCCCGCCCATGTATTACGCTACTACCCATACGGGAGGGCGTTTACAAGCGGAGGAAACCAAGCCATTGTGGAGGTTGCATTGACGCAGCTCGGCAACGAGGGCGGTCAGCCTTATTGGAGCTGGTACGGTTTTGGCGGGCGTGTGGAATGGTGCGCCTGCTTCGCATCGTGGTGTGCCGACCAGTGCGGCTATCTGGAAAGCGGCATCATCCCGAAATTTTCCCTCTGCTCGGACGGTGTGAACTGGTTCAAGGGCAAAGGGCAATGGCAGGATAAGAACTATGAGCCGCAGGCAGGCGACCTCATTTTCTTTGATTGGGGGAGCGACGGCTCAATCGACCATGTGGGAATCGTAGAGAAATGCGAGAATGGGACGGTCTACACCGTGGAGGGCAACTCTGGGGATGCCTGCAAACAGCAGAGCTATCCAGTCGGGAGCGGCTCAATATACGGCTACGGATGTCCAAACTATTAGTTGAACAAGGTAAAAGGAAACCAGAGGTCAATCCTCTGGCTGCTCTTTTGCCTTACATATCCCCTGCGCCGTCCCTGCTATGATTGTCAGCTCTGAATCATCGAATGTGTCAAAGAGTGAGTCCAACTGTCGGCGGAGTGAAGATTTTTGTATGTGTTTATCGGAAAATATGTATTGGTCAGCCGAGATGTCAAACATTGTGATAAGTTGGATGAATAGCATAAATCTTGGCTGCTGTCCCTCTTTTTCGATAGACTGGAGGTATCTTGGCGTAATGTCAAGCTGTTCGGCTAATTCCTCTCTTGTCAGACCATTTTTTTCACGGGCATCCTTGATTGCTTCTCCAAAAGGCATAAAGTCAAAAGTTTCTGGTACTTCATTCATAAAGTATCACCTCATTTTTCGTAAAAGTTCATACAGATATTTTACGGAAATCAAAGTTCTTATGAAACGAGGTGACATTTCTACATATAGGATATATGATTTCCTATGTATAGAAGTGAAAGAACTATCCCCTCTTTTTTATCCCCTTGCATAGAGTTGTTATTATTCTTTATAGCGTATATAATAATAATCGCAATCAAAATATGATACGGAAATTACAGAGATACCTTGAATCTATACGGCGATTAGGAAAATCTTAACAATTTCTTATTGGAAAGTGCAGGATTGCTTATGTGCAATTTAGTAAAATAAAACAAAAGGAAAGGAATGGACTGATATGGAGAATAAAATACTGATTGTAGATGATGAACAGGAAATAGCAGACCTTGTTTCCCTTTATCTTGAAAATGAGAATTTTACTGTATATAAATTTTATAATGCCAAAGATGCAATGGCTTGTATTGAAAGTGAAACCCTTGATTTGGCAATTTTGGACGTTATGCTGCCTGATATGAACGGTTTCCAAATATGCAAAAAGATAAGGGAGAAATATCGCTATCCAGTGATAATGCTCACGGCAAAGGGAGAGGAAATTGATAAAATAACGGGATTAACATTAGGGGCAGACGATTATATTACGAAACCGTTTTTGCCTTTAGAATTGGTCGCTCGTGTGAAAGCCCAACTAAGAAGATATAAAAAATACAATGTGGGAAATGAGCCAGAGGAAGATATTTTGATTCATTCTGGTTTAGTTCTAAATGTGAAAACGCATGAGTGTACTTTAAATGAAAAGCCTCTTTCATTAACGCCTACGGAGTTTTCTATATTACGGATTTTGTGTCAGCAGAAAGGAAATGTAGTCAGTTCGGAGGAACTTTTTCATCAAATATGGGGGGATGAATATTTCAGTAAAAGCAATAACACCATTACTGTTCATATTCGGCATCTTCGTGAGAAAATGGGAGATTCATTTGAAGAACCACAATATATAAAAACAGTCTGGGGGTGTGGATACAAAATTGAAAATTAAGATTTCAAAGACAACTACACTAATTGGCACTTGTATCCTCGGCATTGCTGCTTGTTTTGGATTGTATTATCTGGTAGATAAGGTTTGGAACGGCTTTTTTGTGGATTGGTTCACGGCTAAGTACATGAATACGCATGAGGTTTATTCTGCTGATGTGGGAAAAGATATTCTTGTTACAGAGCCTTTGTGGTCGGAGCTGAAAGTATTTATCTTGACAGTTCTGATTATAATCGTACTTATCTGCATTGCAATTACTTTTGCGGTTGCAAATTTACATGCAAAGGCAGAAGTGAGAAAATCCATCACTGCGACTTCGGTGATGCTGCATGACTTTATGATAGAAGAAAAAGGAAATATAGATATTTTTCCAAAAGAGTATGCCGAAATTTCAGCCCAGATGTCCGAAATAAAATCCACGATGCAGCGGCATGAACAAATGTTAAAGGAAGAAGCAAGCAGAAAAAATGATTTGATTGCTTACCTTGCACATGATTTAAAGACACCGCTTACCTCTGTTATCGGATATTTAGCATTATTGGATGAAGCACAGGATATGCCGATAGAACAAAAAACAAAATATGTAAATATTGCATTAAGCAAAGCACTTCGTTTAGAAAAGCTTATCAACGAATTTTTTGATATAACAAGATATAATCTGCAACAAATTGATTTGGAAAAAGAATCTATAAACCTCTGTCATATGTTGGTTCAAATGACAGATGAATTTTACCCGCTGTTAAATGCTCATGGTAATCAAACAGAGGTATGTGTTGATGAAGAAGTAACGGTTTATGGGGATTCTATGAAGTTAGCCAGAGTTTTCAATAACATTTTAAAAAATGCGATTTATTACAGTTACCCAGATACGATAATTAAAATATGGGCTGAAAGCACAGATACGGATGTTTGGATTTATTTTTGCAATAAAGGAAAGACAATTCCAGAAGGTAAGTTAAATTCTATTTTTGAGAAGTTTTTCCGTATGGATGAAGCACGTTCGACGAATACGGGAGGTGCAGGATTGGGGCTGGCGATTGCAAAAGAAATCATAACACTGCATGGAGGTAAAATTACTGCCGAAAGTGAAAACGAATCAACAACTTTCCGTATCTCTTTACCTATAACACATTAGTAAAATATATAGGCTCTCTTAGCATTTTCTTAGGAATTAGAAAATTGAATATTAAAGTATGGATAGCTTCTGTTCAGTAGAATGAATACTGAATAGAAGCTATTTGCTTTGTATGAAAAAGGAGGACTTCATAATGAATCAACAAAAGAAAGTTGCTGTTTTTTTTGGCGGCTGCTCCACGGAATATGCAGTTTCGTTACAGTCGGCATATGCGGTAATTAAGTGTATTGACACAAAGAAATATGTACCAATCTTAATAGGCATTGCCCCTCACTCTGGCAAATGGTACTGGTATCAAGGGGAACTGGAAAAGATAAAGGAGGATAATTGGCAGTCAGAAGAAAACTGTACGCCAGTATTTCCGTCTTTTGACAGAACAGTTCACGGGTTGTGTTATTTGGACAATCATCATTTAGAGATAATTTCATTCGATGCTGCATTGCCAGTTTTACATGGAAAGAACGGAGAAGATGGAACAATTCAAGGGGTTCTGGATTTGATGGGGATTCCTGTTATCGGATGTGGTTTATTATCTTCCGCTTTATGTATGGATAAAGAACTGGCTCACCGTATCGTAGAAATGAACGGAATAAAAGCTGCACGGTCTTTTACTATTAAGACAAATTATTCAGAGGAAATGGTTCAGAAAAAAGCCCTAGAGCTTGGTTATCCTTTATTCGTAAAGCCTGTACGGTCTGGTTCATCGTTTGGGATTTCAAAAGTCTTACATGAACAGGATTTGCTTTTAGCAATCGAGAGTGCCTTTGAGCATGATTCTACCGTTATTCTGGAAGAAATGGTTGATGGTTTTGAGGTTGGATGTGCAGTTTTGGGGAACAAGGATTCCGATTTGATTGTGGGTGAAGTTGATGAAATTGAATTGTCGGATGGATTTTTTGATTACACAGAGAAATATACATTGAAAACTTCCAGTATTCATGTACCTGCACGTATTTCTCCACAAAAGGCAAAAGAAATTAAAGAAACAGCTCTTGAAATTTACAAAGCATTAAGTTGCTGCTGTTTTGCAAGGGTGGATATGTTTTTGACTCCCGCAGGGGAAATTTATTTTAATGAAGTAAACACAATTCCCGGCTTTACGGAGCATAGCCGTTATCCCAATATGTTAAAAGAAGCAGGTCTGCCATTTGATGAAGTAATCGGACGCTTGATTGAAATGGGGGTATCGAAGTGACACAGATTGAATTAACAAAAGACAACACTTATCATGGGAACTTAATACTTGTAACGCCAGATTATCCGCTTATGAAGTTCCCGTGTATGAAAGATATGCAGCCAGCAATTAAGGAACAACCAGAAATACAGATGAATGAGCAGGCGGCTAATTTATTACAGCTAATATTAGCAAAAATTCATTGCAAAAATGAAATTGTAGCTGTAAGCGGTTTCCGCACACAGGAAGAACAGGAAAAAATATGGAATGATACGTTAGCCAAAAGCGGTCTTGATTTCACAAAAAAATATGTGGCAGTACCCAGACATAGCGAGCATCAGACAGGACTTGCCATAGACCTTGCAGAGAACAAGGAACAGATTGACTATATCTGCCCGCATTTTCCATATACGGGGATTTGTGGGGAGTTCAGAGCGACCGCTCCCCGATTTGGTTTTGTTGAAAGGTATGTGTCTGGGAAAGAACAGATAACGGGTATTGGAGCAGAACCGTGGCATTTTCGCTATGTGGGTTATCCCCATTCTGTCATTATGGCAGAAAAGGATATGGCTTTAGAAGAATACATTTGCTTTTTAAAGGAAACTACCGATTTAAGGCATCCTTATATTTATAACAGTTCTAAAGCGGACAAAATCGAAATTTCGTATGTTTTTTTAGATGGCGGTCACTCTATAAAACTTGATGTATCGGAGATGTCGCCGTATATGATTTCGGGTACAAACGAGGGAGGGGCTATTTTAAGTAGATGGAGGGAATATTATGCGTCATAAAACATTTGCAGGAATAGATTATTTCCGCTTAGTGGCTGCTTTCATGGTAATTGCAATTCATATATCGCCATTGTCAGTCTGGAGTGAGGGAATTGATTATTTAATTACCTATTGTATTGGGAGAATTGCTGTTCCATTTTTCTTTATGACGACAGGATATTTTGTATTAGCTCCCTATGTGCTTAGCAATTTTAAAAAGAAATATCCTCTCCGTAAATACCTTGTTAAAAATATAAGGCTGTACCTCATTGTGACCGCTGTTTATATACCTATTTCAATATATTCTGGGAATATGCCAAAATCTATCTTGGAGTTTATAAAGCAGCTTCTTTTTGACGGCACGTTCTATCATTTGTGGTATTTTCCCGCCGCAATTATTGGGTGTGTACTTCTTGCGTGTCTGACAAAAAAATCAGTTCAGGCAGCAGTTTACTTTTCGCTCATTGCTTATGTGATAGGAGTATTTGGTGATTCTTATTATGGTCTTATAGAAAACGTGCCTTTACTACGCACGTTATATACTGGCATTTTCTATGTCAGCAGTTATACAAGAAACGGTATTTTCTTTGCGCCAATTTATATCCTGCTCGGTGTGCTGCTGGCTGTTCCCGAATTTCATTGTGGGGAACAGGTATGTAAATGGGGACTTGCATTAGCATCGTTACTTATGCTTTTAGAGGGATGGATTACTTATTCTTTCCATATCCAAAAGCATAATAGTATGTATTTCTTTTTGCTGCCAGTGATGTATTTTTTGTTTCAATTACTGCTTAAAGTTTCTGGGAAAGCCCCCGCTTGGATACGGAATGGTTCAATGATGCTGTATATTATTCATCCTGCGGTAATTGTTGCCCAACGGTTAATCGCTAAAGTGACAGGACTTACAAAGATACTTGTGGACAATTCCTTTTTCCAATATATTTCGGTCTGTCTATTGTCATTGGCAGCCATGTTTATGATTCAAATATTTTTTGAAAGGGGAGGTAGAAATGTATCAAAAAGGTAGGGCGTGGATTGAACTGGATATAGACAATCTGGCTTACAATATAAGGCAATTCAGAAAAATACTTTCTCCTAAGTGTGCGATTATGCCCGCCGTTAAAGCAAATGCCTATGGACATGGTGCTGTCCTCATTGCAAAAGCATTGCAGGATTTGGAAATTAAAGATTTTTGTGTGGCATCAGTAAATGAAGCGGTTGAGCTTAGAAAAGCAGGGATTTTAGGGCAGATTTTGATTTTGGGATATACCTCGCCAAATCAGTTTTCTGATTTGGTGAAGTACAATCTTACACAAACGGTAGTTGATTACCCCTACGCAAAATTGTTAAATGACTTTGGACAAGTCATCTTTGTCCATATTGGAATAGATACGGGTATGCATCGTTTAGGGGAAAGAAGCGAAAACATAAAGGAAGTTTATAAAATGTGGGAGTTTGATAATCTGAAGATAACAGGTGTATATTCTCACTTGTGTATGTCCGATGGGGCTAGTGATGCGGAACGGGATATTACTCTAAAACAAATTGAGGAATTTAATATGGTAATAAACTTTCTGCATAGAAAGGGAATACATCATTTTAAAACGCACATACAAGGAAGTTATGGCGTACTGAATTACCCCGCTTTAAAGTTTGACTATGCACGATTAGGAATTGCACTTTATGGTGTATTAAGCTCTCCGAAAGATAGAATTATTTCTAATACAAAATTGAAACCAGTTTTATCATTAAAAGCCAGAATTGCGTGTGTAAAGCAGTTACATAAAGGCGAAGCACTCGGTTATGGTCTGACTTATAAGGCTGGAAAAGAAATGCAGATTGCTACTGTTTCAGTCGGATATGCAGATGGGATTCCCCGTGAATTGTCAAATAAGGGATTTGTTTTGATAAACGGGCAGAAAGCAGCTATTGTCGGTCGTGTTTGTATGGACCAGTTAATGGTAGATGTGACAGATATTAAGGGCGTGTCTTGCGGGGATGAAACCATATTTATTGGGAAAAGCGGAAACAGTGAAATCATGGCTGCTGACCTTGCAGATAGTATAAATACTATATCAAATGAGATTTTAAGCCAATTAGGAAGTCGTTTAGGCAGAGTATCAATAAAAAAATAATAGCGGAAGATAGCATTTTCTTATAGGTATAGCGGGAAGTTTAGAATAAGAATTTTGATTGGATTTATAACTCGTCAAATAAAAAAAACAGCGTTTTGGCGGGTTGTATTTTCATGCAAAAATAGTTTTTCTCTCCAAATCTGTTTCAAGTTTGGAGGGATTTTTATTGCCTGCAAATAGCAAGTTCCATTTACATATATCATATCGGGGATGGGTGGACAGCCTGTTAAAAAAATCCTTGTCAGTGCAAGGGGGATTTCTACCCAAGAAGTAGAAGTCAAATTTCTACATATAAGAACTAAAATATCTATAAACCGTAAAGGTGTGACAGCCCTTACGGTTTTTCTTTTGTCGTTTTTTGTAATATCACGCCGCAAGGCTTTTCTGGGTGTGGGATGCCGCTCTCCGCCTTTCAATCTGGATTATACAAAAAAATTCAGATTGGAGGTAACGGATTATGGCGTACAACAAAGCCAGAGAAGAAAGAAAATGGCGGATATGGAAAGAAGCCGAGGAAAAGCAGCTTAGGAGCTTGGGTGTCAGCGAGGGCGATATTGAAAAGCTCCGTGTCCATGATTGGGCGATATTCAATTCCGACAGACGGTACTATGAGAAATTGCAGGATGCGGGTACATATCTTGAGGAAGTGGCAGAGGACACGGCACAGCCCGAAGTAAAAACGATTGAGGAATTTTTGGACAGCATTGAAAATGCAGTGCTGTACCAAGAGCTGCATCAGTTGGATAAGCTCACGCTCCAAGCGTTGCTGATGAGGACGCAGGGCTTTTCAGTCACTGAAATTTCAGTGGAATTAAGTTTAAACAAGGAAGTCATTTACAAGCGTTTGAACAGGTTTAAGAAAAAAATTAAAAAACTTTTGGGATAGTGTCCAAAATCGCACTCTCCCATCGGCTACTGGGTGAGAGGGCAAAAACCTCTTGCCCAGTTTTCTTTTATATCGAAACGGGACGGCTCTTTGACAACCGAATACCCATTCACCAAATACATTCTCTTTGTGGCTGTAATAAGCGTAAGCGTGTGCAGCGGTACGCCATGACCCGCCGAAAGACGGCAAGCGGAAAATACCGACTGGAAATATCGGGCAGCTCCCGATTTCGCCAAAACCCACAAAGAGGACAATGATACTCCCGTCCAGCCACAGTCCGAGCGGTAACCAGTCCGCCGCAGGCAATGGGGGCGGCTCTGTCAGACCGACAGTTGGGGTGCAATTCCCGTGGCGTCAGTTCGCTGCTGACCGTTTGGTGACTTCCCTTGCGTTATCACGCATCAGCATTTTCGGGGTGTCGGGGACAAATAGAAAATGCCTTTTATCATAAAGCCAGATGCAGGGCGGTCAATGGAACAGGGCTTGTTTTATGCTTTTCCGACCTTAAATGCTTCCTTGCGTCTGTCTGTTACATAGGCAGGATATTCCTGCCTAAATCCAGATGGAGGTTATAAAGAATATGGAAAGAACAATCAGGCGTGGCGACATCTACTACGCAGAGCTTAATCCCGTTATCGGCTCAGAACAGGGCGGCACACGACCCGTACTTATCATTTCCAATAATATAGGAAACAGGCACAGCCCGACGGTCATTATCGCAGCCATTACGAGCCGAGTGCAGACAAAAGCGAAACTGCCGACACATACCGCCGTGAAAGATTACAAAGGGCTTGATAAGGACTCCATTATCCTGCTTGAGCAGATAAGGACGATTGACAAACAGCGGTTAAAACAGCATATGGGGACAATGCCCACGGACATAATGGCAAGGGTTGACAAGGCTCTTGCCATTAGCTTATCCATGAAGCAGCAGAAAGCGGGGTGTGGCGATGGAGCAGAATAGGGAGCAGGATTTTGTACATTACAGCATCCAATTCGCATGTTTGCAGAAGCTGAAAAAAAGAAGTTTAATTACGGTAGATGAATACGAAGCCATAAAGAAGCGGCTTATGAGAGATTACAATGTCGTTACGAACCTTGCGGCTTGACATTCATCAATAAATATTTTGGAGGTAAATCATATGAGCGATGTGCAGGTAATCAAAGCAAACCGTAGTGAAAACCGTATCCGTGGCAGAAAGGTCGAAGTGTTAAGGGTAGCCGCCTATTGCCGTGTCAGCACGGACAGTGAAGACCAGCTCAACAGCTATAAGTCACAGGTCACATATTACACGGATTTGATTAAGAAGAAACACGAATGGACACTGGCGGACATATACGCTGACGAAGCCATAACAGGCACGCAGGTAGCGAAGCGTGAGGATTTCCAGAGAATGATTAACGACTGTATGAATGGGGATATTGATATGGTGATTACAAAATCCATTTCAAGATTTGCCAGAAACACACTGGACACTCTGAAATATGTCCGTATGCTGAAAGAGAAAGGCATTGCCGTTTTCTTTGAAGATGAAAATATCAATACCTTAACAATGGACGGCGAGCTGCTGTTGGTGGTACTCAGCTCCGTCGCACAGCAGGAAGTGGAGAATATATCTTCCAATGTCAAAAAGGGATTGAAAATGAAGATGCAGAGGGGCGAGCTTGTAGGGTTTCAAGGCTGTCTGGGATATGACTACCATAAGGATACAAAAAGCATATCCGTAAATGAAAAGGAAGCTGAAATTGTACGGTATATTTTCAATCGGTATATTGAGGGCGCAGGCTGCACGGTCATCGGGAACGAACTGGAAAACTTGGGATACAAGACAAAGTACGGCAGTTCAAAATGGGTACAGTCCACAGTCATCGGAATTATCAAAAATGAGAAATACAAAGGCGACCTGCTTTTAGGAAAGACATTCACGGTTGACCCGATTTCAAAAAGACGGTTGGAAAACTTCGGGGAAGAAGATAAGTTTTATATCCGTGACCATCACGAACCGATAATCAGCGAGGAAATTTTTGAGGAAGCGCAGAAGATACTGGCGAAGCGGAACACAAACCGCAACGTGCATCAAGAGGGGCAGAAAAGAAACAAGTTCAGCAGGAAATATGCGTTTAGCTGCATGATAAAATGCGGATTTTGCGGCGGCACTCTGACACGGAGGAACTGGCACAGCAGCTCCGCATACACTAAGACAATCTGGCAGTGCGTCACTGCTACGAAGAACGGGAAAAGACATTGCCCACACTGTAAGGGAATCCCCGAAGAAGTGATTGAAAAAGCCTTTGTAAAGAGCTACCAGCTTTTATGCACAGACCAGCAGGAGATTGTTGATGAGTTCCTGCAAAAAGTTGAGGGAATCCTTAATGACGACACTTCTCTGAAGCGTCTGCCTAAGATTGAAAAGGAAATGGCTGACCTGCACAGGCGTAAGGAGAAGCTGCTTGATTTAAGGCTTGATAATAATATCGACAGGGACATTTACGAAAAGAAGAACCAAGAGCTGTCCGAGCAGTTAAAGAAGCTCCAAGAGGAACAGGAGCGGTTGATGGAATTGAGCAGGAATCAGGATAATACCAGAACACGGTTAAGGGAGTTCAGAAAAGTGTTAGGTTCTGGGGAGATACTGGAGAGTTTCGACAGGGTGGTTTTTGAAAGCGTGGTTGAAAAAATAGTCATCGGAGGTTATAATAATGAGGGAGTGGAGGAGCCTTTGAAGATAACCTTTGAGTATAAAACTGGTATCCACTCTAATTTTAATGGAAAGGATTTTAAGCCAAAGCGTAAAAACGCTGCGGCTGTACATAATGACGCAGAATTGTGTTCCTATACGAGTGACGAGGCTGAAAAATTGTGTTTACATAGTAGTTCCGACACATGTTGAGACGGTAGTTCAGTTGGTCAACATCGGCGTAAAGCCCGATTATACGGTGCGTTTGGAAATTGATGTAGATGAATTCTACAAGACCGTAGGCGAAGAAAAAAGACACTTCGTTAAGCCTGACCAGAATAACAAAAAAGATAAGTAAAACACTGATATTTAGGGCATCGGAAAAGAGAATAAGATTTTTAAAGACCTGATTATGATATCGAATGGGTATTGTAATCAGGTCTTTTTTGTTTTCCGGGAAAGGGGGAATTTCTTGAGATGAGAACCGTATTTTTAGGATTGCGGGCACCACCATCATTTGGTGGATATAGCCACCGCCAGAGTGTTGGTAAGCAGTTTTTATGCATGTTATGATGTGTACAACAAATAAATCTGATGGCGATATTTTGATATGGCGGTCAGGTTTCATATCACCCACGAAGTTGGAAAGCTCCGATGTGTTTCCGGACAATAATCAGTCGAAGGTTTGCCAGGTGTACCGAAGGATCTAGCGATGAAGGTCAAGCGAATCACGGACACTTCAAAAGTAAGTGAGCACAAGCTGCTAACATGGCGGAGCGATAATAACCCACGGAGGGATAAAATTGCATTTATGCAATTGCATAAATGCAACAGGTATTCCTTATCCTCGAAATGGCATGAGAGGAGATAGTCGTTTGGACGGCGTCGTGAACACGAAAGTGTCAATGGATGGCAAAAGTCATCGCCATGAAATGTTGAACATTTTGTGGTAGTGGGTCCCATGTGTACGGGCGTAAGGGGGACTGGAGACAGTCAGAGGTGCACCTACATAACCGGATTAGGTTATGAATCATGCAGGATGCTGTAATCTGCATCATATGTTTTAAGTACCCGAGCTTATATTCATATCATCTGCTGTGGCAGGTTTCCTGCAGGAAAAGGAGGAATGCCTAAAGATGAATGGTGTAGGTGGCAAAGAAGAGAGGCAGCTTATTAAGGAAATATGGCTTGATGATATTCAAAGTTTCAAAGCACATTATGGCTGTCTGGATTGCTTACATAAGGACCGGTGTCATGAGTGTTTTTCTCTCGGACGATGTATAATCGTTGATAATCCCGAAATCAACGGTATGATACAACCGGGAAGAGGAAGATGTGAAGGGTGTCCTTATGGCAATGGAACAGGAATCTGCTTTGGATTTTGTATCAGAGCCATTCTTAATGAATACAGAATAAAAGGATTCAGGAATGGAGGAAATTAAAATGGATACAAATATTCAGATTATTGGAGTAGATAATGGCAATTCACAGCATAAGACGAGACATACCTGTTTTACAACGGGGATTGCTCTTGTAGACGATAACCCTATCGTATATGACAACATATTAGATTACAATGGCAAATGTTACCGTATTGGTGGTGACAGAATTAATGTTCAGGATGACAAAGTCTGCAATGAGAATTTCTATCTGCTGACATTGGCTTCCATAGCCAGGGAACTTAATGCAAGAGGAACAGAGGCAGTCCGGAGAAACCATATTGTACTTGCAGCTGGACTTCCCATTGGAAGATATGGTGCGGAGAAAAAAGCATTTCGCAATTATCTTTTGAAGAACCGTATGGTACGCTTTCGTTATGAGAAAAAAGAATATGTAATCTTCATAGAAGATGTACTTGTTTATCCGCAGTGCTATGGTGCGATTGTGGGCAGGCTTCCGATGATGACAGGGCAGGAGATTGTGGTAGACATTGGATCATGGACGATAGACATCATGAAAGTGACTGACAGAGTCCCGGATCAGGCGACCATAGCGACAGACCCTAATGGTATCATTACCTGTATGAGGAGGATTCAGGAAGTATGTGTTGCTCAGACAAATGAGAAGATTGATGAGTATATGATCCGTGAATTTATCACAAAGGGAGATGTCAGGCTGGATCAGGAGTTTGTGGATATTATGGCAAAGGAATTTACCAGATATACGAAAGGGATATTCAGAAATCTTGCTGAGAGAGGTATCAATGTCAGAACCACACCGATTACTTTTGTCGGCGGTGGTGCGGTTCTTATGAAGAGGTATGCCGGAATCGACCAGAAGAATGTATCATATGTGGAAGATGTAAAGGCAAATGCAATCGGCTATGAGGCACTGGCGGGGCTGTATCTGAATGCACAGAGGAAAAAGGAAGCGTAGGTGATGTGATATGGCAGATTATATGCATTTTTCGCTCAGGCTGAACAGGGATATACCGGAACATAAGAGGATTATAAAGTTCCTTGATGAGATGGATCCGGGCAAATATAAGTCTAAGACGGCTTTTCTGGCTTCTGCGATTTCGTTTTATATTGCATGCATTGAGGATGGTTCTTTAGAGAAGCTGGAAGACAGAAAGTTCAGGGAACATGCCACGGATTATGTAACAAGAGACGAGTTTAATGCAAGGTTTGAAGGGTTATCCGATTCCATAGAAAAGAAAATTTACAGGGAAATCATTTCAGCTTATATCAAAACTCCGATTTCGGCATCTGCCATGGAGCCGGAAAATCAAAAAGATGCATCAGGGTATGGGGCAGATGATACAACACTTGAGAAAGATCTTGAACAGTATGCAGGAGTTATGGACAGCATAATGAGCTGGAGTTCCGATGATTCCTGAGAGGAGGTGAGGGCGATGAGACAGTTTGCAAGACTGGTAACATATCAGTTTTATCTTATGGCGATGTAACAATTAAATAATCAATCTGAACAATAGACGGTAAAAGGTATGCCATGCGTGGTGTACCTTTTTCTTTTATGGTCGAACAGATTGGGGCACAAAAAAGGAGGTTCAAATGAACAAAATTAAGCGGAAGTTAGCCTTGTTTATGGCGATGGTGTTTTCTGTCAGTACATTCGGGCAGACAGGCATAGCTGCATTTGCAGCAGCAGGGGGCATGGATGGAAAAGAGGAGATTGCCCTTTATGATAAGGATGTGAGGACAGACCTTGATGAGGATGAGGTTGCAAAGGCAGAGGATATCAATGTGCTGATTGATTCTGATTACGATGTAAGGGATGTTAAGGATGGTATCAGTTTTGATGATACCAAAGTCTCGGTTGCCTATGCGGAAGATATGGGAAATTTTGAACTGTCTAAAGCTGGCAGATATGATACTTATTATCTGGTAGAGCCTTTCAGTGGAAAGAAGCCATATCTGATACACAGGATTGTGACGGTAGACGAGCCGGATATTCCAGAGGCACCAAAAGAAGAAAGCACGGAAGAAGAGGAGAATGAAGACGATGAACCTGACCCTGTGGTCGGAGAAGAGCGTAATCCCGAAGAGCTTCCCCTTTCAGCGGGCGAACTTGAAAATATCCAGAGCAGCACGGCTACCTTCAGTATTATCCTTGATGATAATCAGGATGCCGAATTGATTGAAGAAGGAATTGACCCAGAAACGGGAGCGGTGGAGGAAACTCTTAAAGAGGATGCCTCCGGTGGAGACAGTGCATCGGCAGATACAGGCTTTTTTAGTAAAGTAGGCTCTCTTCTTTCAAAGGCTGTGGATGTTGTATTTCCCACTACGGTAGCCCATGCAGCAGAGAATAAAAATAAAATGAAGGTATCTTACTCCGGCTATGCGGGATACTGTGGTCACAGGACAGGTATCAAATATATCTCTGAGGAGGGAGATTATCATAAGCATCTTGTTTACTGCATGGATATGAAGAAAAATACCACGAATGGAACAGTAGATGCAGGCGGAAAGATTAAGGCAAAGATCACGTTCTGTCTGGTCAACGGTGCGAGGTCACTTGGTGGCAAGTGCCATACATCTAAGTATTCATCAGGCACAGCGGCAGCAGATTATTTTATCACGAGTGCAGCAATCCACGTCTTAAACGGTGAAGTAAAGCTTTCGTATTATAATGACGGAAGCGGTGTGTATAAGAACATCGAGCAGATGGTAAAGGATGCCAATAACCTTGATAAGTCGAAATACAACATGGAGACAGGCCTTACCAAGAGCGTCACATATACCATAGAACCTGCAAGGACAGAGTGGAAGGATATGGGTGACGGTCTTTATAGAACCGTGGATAAGTTTGTGCGTACAAAAAGCGGCACAATAACAGATGTGAAGTATCAGGTCAAGGGTGTTCCGTCTGGTCTTACGGTAGGAGAATCAAAGAAAGATTCCGGTGATATTGACGATGACAGTGACCTGAAAAAATACGATCTTTGTGTGGCACAGACGGATGCTGACAAGGCTTCTTCTAATTTTTATCTGTTCTGCAACGAAAAAGCGATGAAGAAAATCAATGACGCTGACAGCGTGATTAAGGTCGTTGCTCAAGCGTATTCTAATGAAAAGGGAGGACGTAAGTGGACTCCTACGGTTGTATCGCAGCAGAAGATCACGTTTTTAGAGGATTTTAACCCGGTATCTGCAAAGGCATCGGTAAAGGTGACTTCTAAGTTTCAGCTTGGTTCTATCTCCATCAAGAAGATAGATAAAAATACAGGAGTTCCGCTTGACGGTGCTTCCTATTATATGTATGAGGATGCAGACTGTAATGAGTTCCTTTGTGAATTAAAAGGAACCGGTGGTGGATATTATGCTTCCGGGGTGGAGACACTGACACAAAATAAGTATTATCTGGTAGAGATGGAAAATCCTGATGGCTATCAGCTTGACGAGACGGTGCATGAGGTAGATATATCCTGCTTTACCATATATGACGCTGACGGAAAGGTAATCCGGAAGGGTAAGGATTTTATCCACGAAGAGGAGTCTGAATATGTCGGAGTTATGATTGGCAAGAAGGATTCCTTTACGGGAAAAGAGATTACTACGGCAGGTTTTGCGGTATTTGGTGATGCAGCATGTACGCAGAGGACGGTAGTGGAAGCAGGAAAAGATGATACGTTAGTGCCGGTATTCCATTATGATGAGGATCTGGGAGCAGCTGTGTCAGCAGGCTTTAAGAAAACGCAGAACACTTATTATGTCAAAGAAGTCGAAATACCTGACGGGTATTCCAGGCTTAACACGGTCTGGGAAGTGCAGCCGGACAATGGAGAGACGTTCTATAAGGATGTGACGAATACTCCGATTCGCTGTGATGTTGTGGCGAAAAAGAAACAAAAGACGGAAGGGCTTATGGGTGATGCAACCTTAGTTGGTGCAACTTATGGTTTGTATGCATCGGAAGATATCAAATATCCGGATGGTTCCGGTACGGTCACATACAATGCCGCTGATCCAATCAGGTCTGATAAGGGCACCGATTTTAAGTTCAGTGATGTGACTGCAACAAAGGATGCTTTGCTTGCAACAGTAAAGACAGATGGCAATACGGAGTTTTCATTCAGCAATCTGTATTATGGCAATTATTATATTAAGGAGATTGAGTCGAGCGTAGGATGTCTTTTAGATACTACGGTGTATGACCTGAAATACAGGGAGGCAGAGGATATACATTCGGATATCTCCTTGAAACAGGAAGTGTATGAGGATGTGATAAAACAGCCATTTGAGATCATCAAAGTGTCAACAGACGGTGACACGGGAGAGACGGACAAAGTGCAGGGAGCGGAATTTACCGTCAAGCTCATTTCGGAAATCAATGAAAAGGGATGGGATGGAGCAGCAACGTATGATACCCTGATAACCGATGAAAAGGGGTATGCGAGGTCAAAGGAACTTCCCTTTGGTGAGTATCTGGTCAAAGAGACGAAAGTTCCAAAGGATCTTTATAAGACAGATGATTTTACGGTCAAAGTCACAGAGGATTCGAGGGAACCGCAGCCATGGAGAACACTTAACGATGCTCCTTTTAAGTCTTATATCCGTATTGTAAAAAAGGATGTGGAGAGTGGCGAGGTTGTGCTGTTATCCGGTGCGACCTTCAAAATCCGCAAGGGGCATACCGTACAGGAAACAGATGGAGAGGATGAAGAACAGGAGGATGATGAATCATCTTATGTCGAACAGAAAGTGGGAGATAAGAAGATATCCGAATTTGTCACGGATGAGACAGGAACGGTTACTACGCCTTTGGAATTAAAATATGGTGATTATGAGATTGTGGAAATCAAGGCTCCTGACGGTTATCTGATTACAGACGAGCCAAAGCCTTTCACGGTTACGAAAGAGGGTGCAGTCCAGGTCCTTGAGGACGAAGATGGCGATCCTGTCATTACGGTTGAAATTGAGAATAAGCCAGTCAAGGGAAGCGTCAGCATCCAAAAATCAGGCGAAGTCTTAGTTTCAGCAGAATATGATACCATCATAGACCGTATTTTTACAATGGTCACAGGAGATAACAGAAGTGTAACCTTTCAGTATGAGGAGCAGCCGTTAGCCGGAGCGAAATATCAGTTGATTGCTGATGAGGATATCTTCACACCGGATTATCAGAAGGATGCTAATGGAGAAAACAGGAAGATCGCAGTCTATAATGATATTCCTGTGGTAAGTGGAGCTGCTGTGGCAGTTCTTACAACAGATGAGAATGGTGAGGCGAGTGTGGATGGGCTTCCTCTTGGAAAGTATCATTTAGTTGAAGTGGAGGCACCGTATGGCTATGTCTTGGATGAAACAACGAAGGAAATCGCTCTCACCTATGAGGATGACCATACGGAAGTCATTTATGAAAATGCAGAGTTTTTTGACGAGAGAGTAAAGACACAGTTGTCGCTTATCAAGAAAAACTCTGTAAATCAGATCCCTGTAGAGGGTGCAATCTATGGTGTATATGCCACGGAGGATATCCTTGGCAGGGATGATACGGTGCTTGTGGAAGCGGATTCGCTGATACAGTCAGCAAAGACCGATGAAAATGGCGTGGCAGACTTTGATGCCGACCTGCCCATCGGAATGTATTATGTCAAGGAAATCGAGACTGCACCGGGCTATCTGATGGATGAGAGTGAGTACGAGGTAGACTTCACTTATCAGGATCCAAAGACAGCTCTTCTTACAAAGGAGATAGCGGTGGAGGAAACACCGATCATTGTTGAAATCTCGAAGAGTGATATTACGACAGGGAAAGAACTTACGGGAGCGAAACTGGAGATTGTCGATGAGAATGGTGAGGTTTTTGCAGCATGGACGACGGATGGAAAGCCATATACCATAAACCCAATCCCGGCAGGAGATTATACTTTGAGGGAGACGACTGCTCCTTATGGATATCGGATTGCAGAGGAAGTACCATTTACGGTAGAGGAGACAGGAGAAATCCAGAAGGTGGCAATGTCGGATGAGCGGGTGCTTGGAAAAATCCGTATCGTCAAGACGGACAGCTCCACCAAAAGGCCTCTTGAGGGTGTGGAGTTTGAGATTCGTGACGAAAAGGGAAAAGTGCTTGCAAAGCTAAAAACTGGCAAAGATGGTAAGGCAGTCACAGAGCCTGTCCCTATAGGCAGCTACAAAGAGGATGGAGCTTTTGATAAGGATCTTCACTATTATGTTGTAGAAACTAAGGCGCTGGATGGATATGTGCCAGATGATACGAAGCATGATATTGTGCTGCAGTATGACGATGATGCACCTGAGTTTGTCGAGTATACGCTGAAGGTCAAAAATAAACCGGATAAGCCAAGACTGCCGCAGACAGGTGGTAATTTCAATCCGTGGTTATTCGCCGGAGCCGGCATGGGAATTCTGATTGGTGCAGGCGTTTATTATTTTAGGAGACGCAGGCGTTTTCCTAAAATCAAAAAATGAATCGGTAACTGATGTGATGAGAAGCTGACAGGTTATGCTTCTCTGTTTTTTTGCCATCATGCCGGGGGTCAGCCTTGGCTGGTGGCTGTTTATTGCAAGGAGGAATTATAAGATGATGGATTACACAATGTTTAAGGAATTGGTAAATGATAAGTTTATGGATTATATGCCGGAGAAGTACAGGAATGGAACGCTTTCCATACGTAAGGTCAATAAAATCAACGGCAGCAAGGACGGGCTCAGCATTCTTCAGAAAGGCGAGCAGGGTGCTCCAACGATTTATGTGGATGATATGTATGAAAGGTTCAAGCAAAGTGATGGTTTAGAGGCTACCATAAAGGAGTTTGCAGACATTTATACCGAGGCGGCAGAGAAGATGCCGCTGCTTCCGGGTAGTCTGCTTACAGATGGTGCTAAGGATAAGATCTACATGGTGATCATCAATACGGAATCGAATAAAGATATCCTGAAAAATGCACCTCACAGGGAGGTCAATGATACCTCGGTCATTTACCGTATTATGGTGAGCGATGATGAGAAGGGCATCGGAAGTGCACTGATCACAAATCAAATTGCAGAAGAAATTGGCATGAGCGAGGAGCAGTTATTCAAACTTGCAGCCGAGAATACACCGAAGCTGTTCCAGCCTGTTGTAAAGCCGATGTCACAGGTGATATTCGGGATGCTTACGGAAGACGGAGGCATGCCAAAGGATGTTGCGGAGCAGGTTCTTGATGGTATGCGTGGAGAGAAAGAGATGATGTGGATTATATCCAACAATAAGGGTGTTTCCGGTGCCGTGAATATGCTCTTTGAAAAGAATCTTCATGAACTTTCCAGGGGCATGAATGATGACCTGTATATTCTGCCTTCCTCTATTCATGAGGTGATTGCAGTGCCTGCGAGTATGGGGAATCCGGAAGAGCTTGCCGAGATGGTACAGCAGGTCAATATGGATGTGGTTGATGTATCAGAAAGGCTTTCTAATCAGGTATATCACTATGACAGGGATGCAAGAAAGCTCTCGATGGCTACAGATACGCCAAATAAGGGCATCATAAACGCTGTAGCGGAGGTTGAACTTGTTTATGACAAAGAGCAGAAGCGATAGGAGGTACCGGGATGGAGGAAGTGGTTGAGATTGATGATATTAATACACTCATTGAAATGATAACGGATATTCCTGACGGCGTGATGCTTGAGATCGAACTCGGAGAGGAGGATGCAGATGATAGGAGAGAGGGCATTTAAGCTCGAAGTTGTCAGCATCCGGCTTGTGAAGGATGCACCTGTGTTTTCCAAAATAAAAATCAATACGCCGGAAACAGCGATAGAGGCCCTCGGCAATGTGATGTCTGACTTTGACAGGGAAGTGGTGGCGGTGGTTAATTTAAAGACTGACGGTACACCAATCAATGTGAACTTTGCCAGTGTGGGCACAATTAACGGTGCACTGGCAGAGCCGAGGGAACTCTTAAAATCAAGCATACTTTCCAATGCAGCGAATGTCATTATCGTTCACAACCATCCATCCGGTAACCTTGAACCGTCAAAGACGGATATATCACTTACGCACAGGCTGGTAGAGGTATTCTCGCTTATGGGAATACCTTTACTGGATCATGTGATTGTCGGTGGTGATAATAAGGTTTTTTACAGTATGCACGAGAAAGGTACAGTTGTGTTTGATCATCATGTGGTATATTCAGATCTTCTCGATACGCTGAAATTCCAAAGAGTAGCGGAAGAAGTGCCAAAGGGAATTGTTGCAGCGGACTGGAGAAAGGAGACACTTGGCTATGGGAATGTTCACGAAGAGCGAGTTAGAGATGGCAAAAAGCGTTGACTTAAAGGCTGTGGCATCTGCTATGGGATATACAATAAAGCGTGTCGGAAAACTTTATACGATAAAGGAAATGGATTCGATACGGATTTATCCGGATAATCATTGGTACAGGTGGTCCGGAAAGTCCAGTACAGGGATTACCGGAGGAAGCCAGATTGATTTCATGATGGAGTTTGGCGGCATGGACATAGGGGAAGCGGTGGATTATCTTCTTGATTTTTCAGGACAGGGCGGGAATATGACGGTTCAGGCTGTGGGTTCTGCTCCGGTCGAAAAGGAGCAGAAGCCGTTTTTACTTCCACCATCTTCGTCGAACAATCTGAGGATAATGAGGTATCTCACGGAAGAGCGAGGATTATCCGGGGAGACAGTCCGGTGGTTTATCGACAGGAAACTGATTTATGAATCAGAGCCATACCACAATGTCATCTTTGTTGGTTATGACAAAGCGGGAAAGGCAAGATTTGCAAGCATGAGAGGAACAAATGACGGCAAAGGAAAGATTTTTAAATGCGATGTCGCAGGCAATGATAAACGCTATGCGTTCCATGTGGAGAATGACAGTGATACCGTTCTGGTGTTTGAGGCGGCAATCGACCTGATGAGTTACTTTGAGATGTATCGCAGGCCGCAGGTTCATATGCTTGCACTTGGGATGACAGCAGACAATCCGTTACAGCAGTATCTGGGAGACAATCCGAAAATCCGAAATATAGGTTTTCGCTTAGATAATGATGAAGCGGGCAGGAATGCTTCTTATAAATTAGCAGAGAAGTATATCAGGCTGGGATACCGGACGGACATATCCTTTCCACCGGATGGGTGTAAGGATTATAACGATTTTATCAGAAACTATGCACATGGAAAGGCACGGGTGGATTCAAAAGGGGCAAGGTGATTTGGGTGCATGCAGCACCCAAACAGGCTAAATCTGTACCCGGCTGTGACCCGGAATGGTGTTTTTTGGGTGCATAGTGCACCCAAACAGGCTGATTCTGCACCCGGCTGTGACCCAAAATGGTGTTTTTTGGGTGCATAGTGTGACCCAAATCATATTTTTATGATAATCGGGGGTTTTAGGGGGCAAAGCCCACTAACCGGATGCATTTTTGAGACGATAGTCGAACAAAATGCGTATCTGGCAGTATCAGATTGAAAATACCTTTGCTGTGGCAGGCAGGGGTTCCAAGCAATTTCATTACGGATAAAAAGGAGGAATTTTTTCTATGAATGAGACGGCAAATTCTATTGATTCAACAGACGGACTGATAACCTTCTTAAGGACGGTGGACAGTCCTGTGAAGATACAAAAGAAAGGTGCACAGATTATTCTTAACAATCTGTCAGGGCACCGGGTGCAGCTTTTTGGAGATAAGGATGGAAAGTTGTATCTGTGTATGGAGGGTAAGGAGGCAGAAGAGACAACATTTGATGATGTTGTGGATCTGGTGTGTGAGTATAACTATGAGGAGATTTATCAAGCGGAAGAAGCTGTAAAGGCAGAGTCCGATTTTGTCCATAAGTGTAAAACCCGGAAGAAGTTAGAAGAGTTAAAAAAGGACAAGTGGATTCTCGATAAAATCTTCTATCAAACGAAGTATGGAAGAAAGGTAGGGGTAGTTGCGGATCGAATATGTACAGGGCTTTGTGAGAAGTTTAATCTTGTTCCGGTTTATAACATCCCTATGTATGAGAACCAGATTGTTTCAGAGGATGCGGCTTACGGGACGGTAGCAAAAGCAGAACCGGCGGAGCATCCTAAGGAAGAGCAGCATAATGAGACGCAGGAAGATGCAGCTAAAGAGGACGCAATATCAGATGACCACATTGTTGTATCAGATAAAGTTGATATAAAGCAGGAATCCTTTGATCATGATAAGGAGGAGGCAAAGGGGGCGAGATAAATGGCTATGAATTTGCGTAAGGCGTACCGGCTGACGGAGGAGCAGAATGAGGAACTTCAGGCGAAAGTATCGGAGCTTGGTATGACGGAATCCGAATTTATCAGGTTGCTTATCACACAGCGTCCCAAGGATTACCCGGAAATCAGGCATATGCTAAACAGCCTTATCAATGAGGTGAACCGGATTGGCGTAAATATTAATGAAATCGTCCATAACAATAATTCCATGCTTTATTCAGACGGCGATAAGACAAGGCTCTTGGCTTATATGCAGAAACTGAATGAAGTTGTGAACAGGGCGGTGAATGATATTGGCGATCACTAAGATTCTTTATATGAAGGAGAGCCAGTACGGTGATCCTGGCAGGCATTTAAAGCATAGCCTGAATTATATCCTTGCTTCGGAAAAGACCGGGGAAACGCTTTATACGGGAAGCGTAAACTGTCAGATACCATTTGCATATGAGCAGATGAAGTCAACCAAGGTACAGTTTGGAAAAACTGAGAAGCGGCAGGGCTATCATATCATCATTTCATTTGAGGAGGGAGAAATTGATGCTCCGACGGCTTATGAGCTTGTAGGTAAATTTGTGAATGAGTATCTGAAGAACGAATACCAGGCGGTCTATGCTGTGCATGATAATACAGCACATATTCATGGACATATCGTATTCAACAGCGTTAATTTTCTGACAGGGAAAAAGTTCCGTTATGAGAAAGGTGACTGGGCAAAATACATGCAGCCGATTACCAACAGGCTATGTGAAGAATATGGACTTTCCACTATCTCCATTGATAGAGAGGAGGCTGAGCCATCGGAGAATTATACGGAGTGGAAAGACAGCAGGGACGGCAGGTTTATGTGGTCTGACATGATAAAGAGAGATTTGGATGCTTGTGTATTAGAGGCATCAGATTTTGATGAGTTTGTTGCCTTGTTAAAAGGCAGGGGCTATGAAGTCAAACAGAATAAATACTTTGCCGTTAGACCTCCGGGACTATCAAGATACAGGAGATGCTACCGGTTCGGAGAAGATTATACGGAGGAGATCTTAAAGAGGCGGATCGTGACGGAGGATATGAAGCATTATCAGGAGAATCATTCCGAAATGAGGATTCTTAAAGTGGTCATTCCGTATCACCTGAAGCGGGCAAAACTGTCCGGTATGCAGAGACGGTATTTTGCAAGGCTTTATCGTATTGGGAAATTAAAGCAGCGTCCCTATAGTCAGGCATATAGGTATCGGGATGAGATACGGAAGATGTATAAGCTTCACAGGCAGTATATGTTTTTGAGTAAGTATGAAATCCATTCCATGGAAGATCTCAATCGGGTGCATGAGGAATTGCAGGATAAAAAAGCGGAGCGTTCCAAAGACCGCAGCAAGCATTATAAGCAATATGCGAGATTCAACATGCTTTTTAGAAAACTGGAGAGGATTGAGCAGCTTCAGGCGGCAGAGGTCACATATCAAAATGGCGACAGCTTTTTTGGTGACGAGCATGAAGAATATAAGCGTATTGAAAATGAGATCAACGATGAGGGTTATACAATTAAAGAACTTACGGAGTTAAGAGAGCACTACAAAATAAGAAATGTGTCATTTCGTGAGGAGGCAAAGGAAACAAACAGAGAAATCCGTATTGCTGAAAGTCTCATAAAAGAGAATGAGCAGGAGCAGGTTTCCGTTGTTAAAAATGATTTGATCGGCAGACAGCCTAAGAGATAGGCTGTTTTTTTGCGAGGAGGTTGATTATGGAAGGTAAAGCAAAGCAGGAAGAACTTATCAGTTTTTTCAAAAATAAGAATTATGATGAGGATGTCATAAAACAGGCAAAGGATGATTTTGAAGCCGGACTTAGTGTGGAACAGGTTTCAATCTATAAAGTCAGAAGACTGAAACAAAAGGAGAGATTACTTATTTCCAAAGGCTTTCGTCTTGGAATTCCTTTTGAAATGATTTCGGGCATGGTTGATCATCGTTATAAGGAGGCCCAGTTTGCTGCTGTAGTCAGCGAGTATGAGTCTGGTACAGAGATTTCTGTGATTAAGGAAGTATTGGATGAATTCCGTACCGGGCATGACATTACCGAGACTTTTAAGCAGGTTAAGGAACGGATGGCAGATACAAAGGAGAAACCGGCAGAGACTGACATTACTGAAGGGAATATGGATGATAATGCGACAGAAGCCTCAGATACTGTGGATAAAACTGCATCTGCCGGCAGTGGAGCAATTAGCGGTAAAGATTTTATAGAATCCATGAAGATGGTGATGGATACCTTTTCCAATACTATGCAGATGCAGTTTGAACGTATGGATAAGCGGGATGAGGAGTTAAGAAATTCATTGCATGACAAGGAAACGGAGAAGTTTCTTAATGACAGGATTACTAATCTTGAGAGCCAGCTTGCGGATTCTAAAAAGGATTTATCAGCTGCTTCGGGTGTGGTAAACGAGAAAGAAAAACAGATTCATTCCCTGCAGGTGGATGTGGATATACGGATTAAGGAATTGTTCCAAAAGGATGAGGAGATAAAAAAATTACGGGAGGAGATAGAGAGGATGAAGACAGAAAATAATTCTAATGGAGAAGTTAATCAATCTGCCGGCAAATCTTCTGTCAGTGAGACAGGAAAATCTGTTGTTTCAGAAAACAAAGCAAATCATACAGCCAACTATACCATGAATGTTACGATGCCAAATGGAAAGCAGATTCCGTTACAGGTGGAGCGTGATGAGAAAAAATCACAGTCCGGTCTTTCGGCACTGATGTCTAAGTTTTTACCAAAGGGACCGGCTAAGACGCTTCTTACAAGGATGATTGAGGGCAGGTACTCCGGAGAACAGCTTTCAGAAGTCATGTATGCCTATCAGAATCATCTCGAAGAAGCAGAAGTACAGGAGCTGTTGGATGCAAACCTTCCTCCGGAAGAGATGCATGGCATTATCAATGTAGTTGCCGCAGCGAAGGGCGGTGAAGAATAATGTCAGAGATTAGTGATGCAGTACAGATTATCCGTGTTGGATTTGAGGGCATGGAGATCGCAATGAAGGTTGGAAGTGCTTCGATCGGTATGATGCAAAGGACAATGAAGTTCATATACGGAATGCTCAATTTTGAGAAAAGCATGGGTAAGACTTCAATGAAACAGCTTTTGATGCGTGGTGGGGACTTGCAGGTTTTAGAGTTTAATAAACAGGATTTGTCAAAGGTTCAGAAGCTCGCTAAAAAGTATGGGATTTTGTATTCCGTTATGCCTGATATGGGAAGGGAAGGCAAGGTTGAAGTTCTTTTCCACAGCGAGGCAACACCGAGGGTCAATATGCTCATCGGTAAGTTAAAATCAGATACGATGTCGATAAAAAGCATGGACAAATTTTTGGAGGAGACCGATGATAAGGCACTTGGCGTATTTGATAAATTCTTAAAAAAAGAAAAGTCGGGAAACCATGATGTCCACGCTGATGCAAATCTTGACAGCCTGATAAAAAAAGTCGGACAGTATGCTAAAGATAAGCAAAGCATCAGTGTGGACGGAATTAAAAAAGATCTGTCCATTGATAAGGATATGGTAAAGGAGGCACTGGCAGAATTATTAAAAATCGGTGTCGTCGATAAGCCGGACGAAGCAGGACAGTATAAGGTAATCATGGATTCGGACTCTATAGATGCAAAGGTCAACCGTTTTCGGGAGCTTACGGACCGTATGCGTACCATAGCAGCGTCAAAGAATACAAATCTTATGGATATCACGATTGCAAAAAAGATGGTGATTGATGAGAATGATCATGCAGTAAAGACGCTGATTCCCGGTACATATAAGACTGGTGCAAGGTATATCTGGATTAATAAGTCAGACATTATGGAGATTTATAATGGTAAGACAATTCTTTCTTATCTGGACCGCAATAAGGATTATAAGATTTATTCCAAAGATAACAGGGTCATAGAGACTATCAAGGGAATAGACCTGTATCGGGAACACTATGATGCGGTAGCTTCGGGAATCCGTGAGCACTTTGAAAAAGAGATGAAGCAGAATGTGATAAGAGGTACACAGGTCAGAAAGAGGTGATGAGGTTTGAAAACGACTAAAAAGAAGCCATCCATTCCTCTGATTATCATAGGTGCCTTATTTGCGGCTTATGCCGGATATCTGGTAAATGGTGCGTGGCATCAGGGCATTGAGTTTGGTGATTTCGTAAATAACATGACACAAGTGCTAAGCTACCCGCTTAGGGATTATTATAATGAGAGCACTTTAAAAGCTGTTTGCATAGCAGAGGGCATATTTGCTATGATAATGTTGATGTATTATACCAGTCAGAGGAAAATGATGCCGGGCAGGGAGCATGGAACGGCAAG
Source organism: Hominisplanchenecus murintestinalis (assembly GCF_943193015.1). Classification (NCBI taxonomy): domain Bacteria; kingdom Bacillati; phylum Bacillota; class Clostridia; order Lachnospirales; family Lachnospiraceae; genus Hominisplanchenecus; species Hominisplanchenecus murintestinalis. The sequence goes on along the minus strand of NZ_CALPCM010000011.1, from coordinate 30,777 downwards.
GCTCGCCACGCCAAAAGAAGTAAACAAGGTTATACGGGACACGGATGAAGCAAAAAACAGGATACTCAGCCAGAATGTCCGCATGAGCCTTGATACCAGACGCACGAAACTTAATAACAATGTTCTGATTATTGGAGGCTCCGGTGCAGGAAAGACTTTCTATGAAGTAAAGCCAAATCTGATGCAGAGAAATTCGTCTTTTATTATTACGGATCCAAAGGGGGAGATTCTCCGTTCGGAAGGTGAGATGTTAAAGGAGAATGGTTATAATGTGAAGGTTATCAATCTTTTGGAGATGGATAAGAGTGATTGCTATAATCCGTTTGTATATTTGAGGGAAGAAACGGATGTGGTAAAGCTGGTAACAAATATCATGTCTAATACAACACCTAAGAATGCATCGTCAAGTGATCCATTCTGGGACAAGGCAGAGGGGCTGTTTTTGCAGTCTCTTTTCTATTATGTGTGGCTTGAATGTCCGATTGCCACGAGAAATATGGCTACGGTCATGGAGCTAATCGGTAAGGCAGAAGTCACGGAAAAGGATAAGCCGTCAGAACTGGATAAACAGATGTCCTTTCTGGAGCATACTTCTCCGCTGGGAAGTAACCATCCTGCGGTAAAGCAGTACAAAAAGTGCATGAGAGGAGCCGGTGATACCATTCGTTCCATTATCATATCGGCAAATTCAAGGCTTGCAAAGCTGGAGAATAAGCAGGTTCTTCGTCTGTTATCAAAAGATGACTTAAATCTTGCGGAGCTTGGCACGGGAGTCAGCAATGACGGACACACGAAGACAGCACTATTCTGTGTGATACCGGATAGCGACAAGTCCTATAACTTCATTATTGGGATGCTTTATACGCAGATATTTCAAGAACTATATTATCAGGCAGACTTTAATTATGGTGGCAGGCTGCCAATCCATGTGACTTTTATGCTTGATGAGTTTTCAAATGTCGCACTTCCGGATGATTACTGTTCTTTGCTTTCTACGATGAGAAGCCGTGAGATATCGAGTGTTATCATTATACAGAACCTTGCTCAGATCAAGGCACTCTTTAAGGATACTTGGGAAACGATACCGGGCAACTGCGATACTCTGGTATATCTTGGTGGCAATGAGCAGAGCACGCATGAGTATATCTCAAAGCTGCTTGGAAAGGCAACGATTGATAAAAAATCAACTGGAGAATCACGGGGAAGACAGGGAAGTTCAAGCCGGAATTATGATGTGCTCGGTCGTGAGATTATGACACCGGATGAAGTGAGGAAAATGGATAATGCCAAGTGTTTAATTTTTATCCGTGGTCTTGACCCGGTGTTAGATAAAAAGTATTCCACACCGAAACATCCGATATTTTCACAGACTGCGGATGGGGATGGAAAGCCTTATGAGTATGAAAAAAAGACAGAGGATCATTTTATCGGGCAGCCATATGAACTTCTTAATGAACAGGGTGTCGAAAATTTTGTGAAGAGGAAGGAGAACGGTGAGAATGTGTTTATCCAGGATCTGACCTATGAGGAGTTCATGAGCCTCGATCAGGACAGAATGAATGAGTATTTGCTGACGGAGGAAGAACTGCATGAGAACCGGCAGTATCTGGAGTCATTGGAAGGACAGATGGAGATGAAAAATGTTCCCGACAGCGAGATGGAGGAACAGAGTACGAAATTGTTATCTGATCTTATTAAGGCTGCCATGGAGAGCAGGAAAAAAGAAAAGGAGCTGATAGCAAATGAGACTTTGGAGCAGAGACTTAAACGGATTTCATTTTCGCCACAAATTATAAGACTTTTTGATAAGGCAGCGGCGATGAAGATTCCCGAAGAAGAGATACTTAAGTATGCATATGAGGGAGTGTCCATGATAAAACTTGGTCAGTTTGTGAACAACTACCAGTCCAAAGCAAGGGCTGTGAGTTAATTATAATATGAACTATTAAGCGGGAGAGGTGTATGTCAGCTGATATACATCCCTCCCTGTTTTTTATGAAGGAGATTATTATGCAAAGATTAGTAAGAAATGTAATGAGCAAAAGGGCAGAACAGAAGGAGGGTTCTATGATGAAAAAGAAACGGAGTTTTATGAAACAGGTAATGATACCGGCATTTTGTGGTACCGTAACAGCCATGAATCTTATGACTGCGACCGCATTTGCGGCGGGCACGGAGGCGGTAACAAAGCCGCTTGACAGCTTAAAGACACTAATCATCGCTGTGATTGGTGCAATCGGTGTGATTATCCTTGCAAAGAATGTGATGGAGTTTGCACAGGCATACCAGCAGCAGGATTCATCCACCATGAATTCAGCGTTAAAAGGTATCGTGGCAGGAGTGATGATGGCAGGCATTTCTTCCGTGCTTTCTTTCCTTGGATTCTGATGATGGCAGAAATTACGCATAGGGCAGAGACATTCTCTGCCCGGAAAGGAAGGTGACGGGGAGTATGGATTTTTTTAAACTCGGAGGTGTTATCCTTGATTTGTTAAATATGGTGTTTGGTTTTTGGAATAACCAGGTATCACTTGTATTTGCACTTCTTGGTGAGTCTCCTGTGGAATTTAAGGACGGTGGTCCGTGGGGAGCGGTATCGGGAATTGAACCCATCTTTGTAGCGGTGGGTTCTTCTTTGGTGGTTCTATTCTTTGTGATTGGCTTTTGTTCGGAGTCCGTGGATATCAAAGAAGAAATGAGATTCGAGGTGATACTCCGTATGCTGATTAGGCTGGGGCTTGCCGAGTGGTTTGTGGCAAACAATGTAACAATCATGAAAGCAATCTTTACTTCCGTTGGCAATCTGGTCGGGCTTTTATCGGCCGGCAATACGGCAAAACTAAAGATTGCTGCAGAGCAGGCAGAGATTATAAAGGATTTGGGGTTTGGGGAGTCGCTGCTCATGTTGATACTGGCGGCATTGCTTTCCATTATCATCATTATCTGCGGTTTCTTTCTGATATATACGGTGTATTTCAGATTTATGAAACTGCTTATCATTGTTCCTTTAGGCTCTATCGCTTATTCAACAATAGGTGGGAACAGGATGGTGGCACATACGGCTGTCACTTACAGTAAATATTTTTTATCAGTGGTGCTCGAAGCAGTAGTAATGGCTCTTGCTATTATCATCTGTAATGCCTTGATTAATGCAGGGCTGCCATCGTTTACGGGAAATTATGCAGAATGGGCAAAGGCATTGATTTATCTTTGTGAGATGACATTTACGATTGCCCTTACGGTGGGAACTGTGAAAGGAGCACAGAGCCTTGTGAGTAAGGCGCTTGGAATATAGGCGTAATCACTTAATGAGATTGGAGGATGACTATGGTTATTGAGATAAATAAAGATATTGATCGTTATAAGGAATCGGTTGTACTTGGGCTTACAGCCAGACAGCTGGTTTACAGCATCATTTCGGTAGTGATTGGGGGCGGCATTGTTCTTCTTACATATCCGTATGTAGGACTGACAACCAGTGCATATATTGCCATCCCGGTGGTTGCTCCGATTGCATTGACAGGTTTCTATTCTTATAACGGCATGACATTTATGGAAATGATGAAAAAGAAGCTTCATTTTTCGTTCTGCAATAAAGCACTTACCTATGTTTCAACGGAGAGTGCGGAAGAAATCAAGAAGATACAGATGGCAGAGGAGACAACGGGTAAGAAGAAAGCAATTATTTTGAAGATGTACTTATAATGCATCGGAAAGGACGGATAATTATGGGATTATTTTCTGACGGATTTAAGGAGCTTAAAAAGGCAAGCGTGCCACTTTACAAGGCTCCGAAGTCCATACAGGAGACGATAGAGATTGAAAAAGTAGCGGTAAACGGTATCTTTGAAGTATCCAAAAACCGTTATACCAAGTGTTATCGTTTCCATGATATCAACTATACGACAACAAACGAAGAGGAGCAGATTGATATTTTTGAGAGATACTGTAAGTTTCTCAACAGCTTAGATTGTGCATTTAAGATCACGGTCAATAACAAGAATAAAGACATGGAGAGGCTGCGTGACGATATTCTGCTTTCCTGTCAGAGTGATGGCTATAATGAGTATCGCAAGATTTATAATGACATTATCGAAGAAAAAATCCGTGAAGGCAGACAGGGAATTGAACAGGAGAGATATCTGACCATCACGATTGAGAGAAAGAATTTTGAAGAGGCAAAGGCACAGTTTGCAACCATTGAGGCTACCGTGCACAAGGCATTTTCAGAACTTGGCACGGACATCATTGCACTTGATGGGAATGAGAGATTGAAAGTCCTTCATAACTTCTATCATCTGGGAGAGGAAGACACCTTTGATTTCGATATCAAGGATGCAGCTAGGGTAGGGGCAGATTTTCGCAATGATCTTTGTAACGGGATGTTGAAATATTATCCGGACCATATTGAGGATGAGGGGAAGCTTGTAAGGGCACTTTTTATCAAGAAGTATCCGAGTTCCCTCTCAGACAGGTTCTTAAATGAGATTACTTCTTTACCGGTTCATTCCGTGACGAGCATTGATGTGGTTCCAATATCAAAGGATATGACGACGAAGGTGCTTCAAAAGAAGTATCTGGGTATTGAGTCGGACATCATCAAGCAGCAGAGGGTCAGAAACAAGAACAATGATTTTTCTTCGGAGATTTCTTATGCCAAGAGGACGGAAAAGAAGGAGATTGAGCAGATCATGGATGATGTACGGGAGAATGACCAGTGCATGTTTTATGTGGCTGTGACAATCCTGCTTGTGGCAGAGAACAAAGAGGAACTCGAAAGCATGACAGAGTCTGTGGTTACGATTGGAAAGAGAAATTCCGTGATGGTAGATACGCATTATCTCAAGCAGAGGGAAGCACTCAATACAGCACTTCCTATCGGTGTGAGACAGGTGGAGACTATGAGGACGATGCTTACCCAGTCTTTGGCGGTGCTCTTGCCTTTCAATGTGCAGGAGTTAAATGATGCAGGCGGTAATTATTATGGCATCAACCAGATCAGCAAAAATGTGAATGTAGGAAACAGAAAGAAGCTCTTGAACGGAAACGGATTCATTTTCGGTGTGCCCGGTTCCGGCAAGAGCTTTTTTGCAAAGCAGGAGATGGGAAATGTTTTCTTAAATACCAATGATGATGTTATCGTGATAGACCCGATGAATGAGTATTTTGATATCGCAAGAACATTCGGCGGTGCCATCGTCAATCTTTCGGCTTATACCAAGAATTATGTAAACCCTTTGGAAGCAGATTTGTCACAGGTAAATGAGAAGGGAATCCGGGATGTGATTGCCGATAAGTCGGAGTTTATGCTTGGGCTTTGTGACCAGCTTTTAGGCTCAGCCCTGAATCAGAAACATCATTCCATTATTGACCGATGTGTAAAGGATCTTTACTTTGAAGCGTGGCGTAACCATAAAGTACCGTTGATGAGCGATTTTTATCATATCTTAAAGTCGCAGTCAGAGACCGAGGCACAGGAACTTGCCCTCTGTCTGGAACTTTTTGTGGAGGGTTCGCTTAATATTTTCAACCACCATACAAATGTGGATGAGGACAACAGGCTTACGGTGTATGGTATTCAGGACTTGGGTTCCCAGCTCGCCCCGGTCGCAATGCTCGTGATGATGGAAGCTATCCAGTCGAGAATCGTTGAAAACGGTCGAAAGGGCAGGGCGACATGGCTTTATATTGATGAGTGCCATGTCCTCCTAAATAGTGATTATAGTGCAACATATCTTCAGCAGCTTTGGAAAAAGGTTAGGAAACAGGGAGGACTTTGTACCGGTATCAGCCAGAATGTCACAGATCTTTTGCAGAATTATATTGCATCAACTTTGATTTCCAATAGCGAGTTCATTGCTCTTTTGAAACAGAGTAATATCGACAGTGCAAAACTTGCGGAGGTCATCGGTGTTTCTGACGCACAGCTTCGTTTTGTCAGCAATTCTCCAAGTGGAACGGGACTGATTAAGTGTGGTTCCATCGTGATACCGTTTGACAATACCATTGGTAAGGATACGGCACTTTATAAGCTCTACAATACGAATATCCACGAGAAGATTGAAGAGGGACTTATGGATGAATATCAGAATCTGAAAAGCAACAGTAAAGATATTGTGCCTGAAAATTCTGAACAGACTCAGGTTGAACAACCTGTGGAGACGTATAACAGTTGGATGATTTACTAAGGACGATGGTAATGCAGATAGAGTTTGCAGGAGTTTGAAAGGCAGGTGTACGGATGAAGATTCGTAAGGTAGAAGAAAAGCCCATGAAGCTTCATACCAAGGAAGGTCCGAAGCTTCGTATCAGGGCAAAAGGCAAGACGAAAACGGGGAGAATGAAAGTTCACAAAGTGAAAAAATCTCCGCTTTCCGGATTAAAACAGCGGGTAAAAACTTCTAATTCCTCCATTCAGATTAAGAAGCAGCAGCTTCATGTGCTGGGGAGAAAAGCAGCAAAGGAGATGGATGGGGGAGAGGAGATTGCTGACAGCATAGATGTGGCACTGGCATTTTCCTATCCTTTGGTGTCGGCGGCATCAAAAGGGGTAAAGCTGCTTCGGAATAAAAAGCATCAAAAGGATAAACAGCGAAAGGAAGACAAGTCTAAAGATAATAGAAAAAGAGGAGCTTATAGCCGCTCGGATTCTGATACGATAAATGCAAAAGAAGTCGAGCGGCGGAAAGCCGCCATAAAGACAAAGAATTCAAATTTGAAAAAGAAAGATGGTAAAGCAGGGGGAAATAAAAGAGAAGATTTATCTTATAAAAGTGGAAGGGGTTCTGCAAAAAGCAGGATGATAACAGCTTTTATCACTAATATGTGGGCTGATGAGGAGGAAAAGGCATCTCTGTCTACAGCAGCAAAACAGACCGTAAAAAGAGAGCTTGCCATACTGATAAAAAAGATTATGGCTACGGTGCTTCCGGGATTTCTTGGTCTTTTTTCTGTCGTTGCTTTATGTGGGGTGGCTGTGGTTGCAGTACTTGCAATCATATACAATTCCCCGTTTGCAATATTTTTCCCTCTGCCGGACAGCGGCACGGAAGATGTGAGGACAGTGCTTGTAGGTTATTATCAGGAGTTTAATGAGAAGATTTTTGAATTAGAGGAGAGTGGCGAAAACGTCGTTTACAAAAACTCGGAGGATGGTGTCCCGGTATCGAATTTTAATGATACCCTGATGGTTTATATGCTTCTATATGGTGATGGCAAGGCAGCATATGTCATGGATGAAGACGGAAAGAAGAATCTAAAAAAGGTCTTTGATGAGATGAATCGTATTGATGCAGCGAGCAGTGCGGTAGAGATGGATGTGGGGGATTCACTTGGCAAGGTATGGGTAACAGCATACTGTCCCTGTTCACAATGCTGCGGTCCTTATGCAAACGGCATCACGGCTTCGGGAAAGACTGCAAGGGCAAAGCATACCATAGCTGTGGATGCATACAATCCCATCGTGCCGATGGGGACAAAAGTTGTGATTGAAGGTACGGTTTATACCGTTGAAGATACGGGAAACCTTAATCACTATGGCAATGATTTTGATATTTTTTATGCGAAACATAATCAGACCAGCCAGTGGGGACGAAGGCATGTGGAAGCATACATTGCGGAGGGAAATACCAATAAGGTTTCGGTGACATCTTCAGGCGCAACTGTCCAAAACCTGACATATAAGGACTATATGAGCCAAAACGCTTTAACGGATGACCAAAAGGAAGTTCTTGAAGAACTGATGAGTGCAGATGCTTCTATTCTTGTTGCTTCAGGTGAGGTAGGGACACAGGTGGCACAGATGGCTATGACAAAGGTTGGCTGTGGATACAGTCAGGACAAGCGTATGCAGGAGGGATGGTATGATTGCAGTTCATTAGTTTACAGACTGTATAAAGAGGCAGGAATCATCCTAAATGAAACAGCATCAACGCAGGGAAAACAATGCTATCAAAAGGCTCAGATTATCAATAAAAAAGATTTGCAGCCCGGAGACCTCATCTTTTATTCGTATGAAGATAACGGACAGTTCCGTAATATTTCCCATGTGGCAATTTATGTGGGTGACGGGAAGATGGTTCATGCGGCGAATCCAAGCCGTGGTGTGGTATTAGACCCGCTGAGAACGGGGAATGTAGTGTTTTATGCGAGACCATACGGATAAAAGAACCGTAGCGTTTTCTGCTACGGCTTGTATCTCAATATCTTATTCCATGTAGAGTGAAATCCCATGCTCTCTAAAAGTTTTGAAGTGTTATCTTCAGATGATTTCTTCTGATACGAAGAAATGATAGTTCTGAGATTTTTATAGAACCGCTTAAAGTCATCCTTTGGAAGAAGATATCTCATGGCAATGACAATCGCAAACAGATCGTTCTTTCCAACGGAATAATTGGAACCGGTTTTAGGTACACCCAGCTTTTTATGTAACATGGTATCAGGGATGTCTGTATGGCTGTGATATAAAAACAGCCGCTCGTTATGTGCACAGACATTTCTGAAATCAGTAATCACTTTGAGAAGCTGCCGCAGTTCCCGCTCATTGACTGCTTCGTAACAATGACTGATTCTTGATTGTATATCACTTTGCATGTAGGAATACATCTTTGATATCTGACCTATGGTTAATGTGTTTACAACAGCCCATAAAGGCACATTTTGATATGTTTTTCGTTGATAAATGATATAGTCATGAGCCGAACTGTTATTGGCATTGTAAGCAAGAATCTGAACCAGCTTGTTTATTCCTCCCATGTTCCGTCTGGAATAGTTATAGTGGTTCGGATTTAGATAGTCATTTTGGCTGGATGAATACTTTTCGCAAAAATAATAGGATATCTGCGAGCGTATTCTCTGCTCAATATGGCAAATATACTTGAAAACCAAAAGACGGAGTTCCTCATCAAAGTCATATAGATTAACGATGTCTTCAAAGGTGGTGCCGGGCAGATAAGTATGTGTTGTGTAATCGTAAAAGATGGATTTGTAACCGTCAATAAGGGCGTAATACCGTATTTCCCTTAACTTTTCCTCAGCAAAAGAAGGATTGTTTATGGTCAATCCCTTTTTTGTGGTCAGATTATTGATTTGATCCTGATAATTCAGGAAAGGTTTGAGTTTAGGCATATACAGTATTCCTTTCAAAAAAAGAAGAGAGGACCCACAGATCCTCCCTCCGGTCACAGTCCTCTCGAGTATCTGCAACCTATCACTGCCCTTTATCTTAACACAGAATAAAGAGAATGACAATAGAAATTATATGTATTTTCAAATTTTTTATGCAAAGGAGCGTGTTTTTTATGAGTGTAACAGTAAATGATCTGGTGGTTTACCACTATGAGAAGCAGCCATCCGACTTCAAAGCCGGTGAGCTGCTTCATAACTTTAACGGTACGGATTACCGTGTGATGGAGAATTATGGCAGAGAAAATCTTCTGCTGATGCAGATGAATACAGGAATGTTTGTGGTTGGAGAGGGTGTGGAGGCATATAAAAGGTATCCGAAAGATGAAATCCCGACAGCAGAAAATATTCAGACAGGTATCGAGTGGGGAAGCGGAGTTTATCTGGGGAATGATATATCTGCCATAGATTTTAAGCAGCTTCATGAGGAGTACAGTGGACCGCCTGAACCAAACGAGCGGGGAGAATATGAAATTGAAATCAATGAAACGCTGTCGCACACAGAGAGCGTAAAGGCTGATTCGTACGATGAGGCACTTGATGATGTGAAAGACAGATATGACAGGAGCGAAATTGTGCTGGATGCAGAATCTTTTGCAGGTGTGGACTTTGTTCCTAAAAACAGAAGCAGATAAGGAGGGGTGCTCAATGAGTGTAGATTATAAATGCAGGCAAATCTATAATGATGTGATCCACGATGTCACGAAGACAGAGGAAGCATGGAAAAGTGTTCTTTCCCTTTGTGGCAGGATATACCGTTATGAGTTTGACAATGTTCTCATGGTCTATGCACAAAGACCGAAGTCCACTCTCATTGCGGACTTTGACACATGGAAAAAGGTTGACCGTTATGTAAAGCGTGGCAGTAAGGGAATTGCCATTTATCCATCGAGGGCACTTTCTCCATACTGCAGGTACGTCTTTGATATTTCTGATACGGGCGGCAGGAATGTAAAACTAACATGGATTCTTGAGGGGGACTATCTGACGGACTATGCAAAAAGGCTTGCCTGGGAAGGAAGCATTACTCTGACCGGTAATGAATCCCCTGTGGATCTGAAAAATAAAATCTGGGACTTTACAAAGTCCGAGGTCCGTGGTATATTAAGAGAAAAACACGCAATGCGTGTATCTGTATTAGCAGGTAAATTGGGTGATCAGATCGTCAGCAGCAGGCAGGATGTCAGGGATGACGGATTGCAGATTATTGAGAGGAGCATTTTCTATGTAGTCGCTGGAAGGTGTGGGTTTGACCAGCCTAAGGGAGAAAACGAGTTAGGTACGATAACGCAGATTGTTAAGGAAGATATGATTTTTGAACTTGGCAGTCTGGTCAGCGATGTGTCCTGTGAGGTATTAAGGAATATCAGCCGCAGCATAAAGGAAATCGAGCGTGAAAGGAGGATGTCATATGAGCGTGGCACTACAGTACAAAGAGGGAGCAGACGGGATGCTGTATCCGAACATCATAATGGAGAAGGAAAATCTGTCCCAAATCGGGAAATACGGTCTGATGGCGATGGATTATCTAAAGGAAAACCATTACGAGAGGTATCTGTCTCTGGCGAGATTTGGGAGATTAACGGAGATTTTGGCTCCGGTGAACGAGGAAGCGTATCGGATGGAGGAACAGATGATGGGGCAGTATCTGCGGTCCCATCCGGCGAAGAACCCGGCAGACACGATGGAGATGTGGAAAATCAGAGAGCGGGGACTGAGGCAGATACAGGAGATCATCGTTCACGATCTGATCAACAAGTACCATTAGAAAGCGAAACTGTAAAAGCGGACGAAACCCCGCATGCGCCCAATGACGGTGCGAAAGGAGAGTATCATCAAATCTCTTTTATGGATATGATGGCACCGCCTGACAATGAATTTGACAGGGAACTGAAAGAATTAGAGAGTTTCGGAGAAGAAAGAGGAGCTGATACAGCTTCTCTTTTTTCACATGTGGAGTCCGTTCTTTCAGAGCAGGAAAAAGAGGATTTAAAGGCAGGCAGGCATACCTACCTGAATCCGAAAAAAGAGCCTGTGCCGGAGGAGTACATTAAAACAGTGGTGCTTCGTGGCACAGGCTTTGCAGGCGGGGAAAAGCGTGTTTATGAGATTATGCAGTCTGAGCCTGTAAAGTCAGAACGTATCAAAAAGATTAGGGCTGAGTACGGAACAGGCGGTGCAGGCTGGCCCATAGAGGGCTATGGTCTGCACGGATATGACACATTTAAAGCGAATGGAATTCGTTTTCAGTGGCGGGATGAAGAGGGCGAGAAAGAGGGATATGTAGATTGGAATACGATAGAGGAAGTGATTTCAGCACTTGTTCTGACGGGAGAGTATTACACGCCGGAGAATGAATTTGCAGATACTGTTGAAGAGCTGGATGAATTTGCGATTCCTGATGAAGTCGGTGATATGGGCATCCCTGATAATAAACGTGCTTTAGACGAACACAATGAGGACGCATGGTATGGAATGGCACCGGAAGAACTTGCGGGAGAAGACGAAACTGTGACTTTTTCCGAGTATGGCAGGGAGTTCACGGACGAGGAGTCTTACCATGAAAAAATCAGGGAAATGTCTGGTAAAAGTGATAAATCCACAGTATCAGCAGATGAAGATGAGCTGCTGCAGAATAGTTCAGAAGGGTTCGCTTCCGACTTCCATATGTCTCCGTTCGCCACACAGTCAGCGGGCATGATGACAAGATATGACTGGAATATCAAGGCACTCCGCACATTGAAACAGATTCAGACGGAAAACCGTGCAGCCACGCATAAAGAACAGGAGGTTTTATCAAAATATGTAGGCTGGGGAGGGCTTTCACAGGCGTTTGATGCTAATAATGAGAAATGGGCAAAAGAATATGGAGAGTTAAAGGCACTTCTTACACCGGAGGAGTATAAGGCAGCTAAGGCTACGGTAAACAATGCCTTTTATACTCCATCCATTGTAGCAAGTGCCATAGGAAATGCTCTTGTACAGTTTGGCTTTAAAAAGGGAAATATCCTTGAGCCTTCGCTGGGGGTGGGAAACTTTTTTGGCTGCCTGCCGGGCTCAATGTCGCAGGCAAAACTCTTTGGCGTGGAGATAGATCCGGTATCGGCTGAGATTGCAAAGCTTCTTTATCCGTCGGCGAAAATTGAAATCAAAGGATTTGAAAAGACCGCTTATCCCGATAATTTTTTTGATGCAGTCATCGGCAATGTGCCGTTTGGTGATTATAAGGTATTTGATCCAAAGTATAACAAGTTGAATTTCAAGATACATGATTATTTTCTTGCAAAGAGCATTGATCAGGTGCGACCGGGCGGTGTTGTGGCGGTCATTACGACAAAGGGGACGCTTGACAAGAAGAATAATTCCATCCGGAAGTATATTGCAGAAAGGGCAGAGCTGTTAGGTGCAGTCAGATTACCGGTTTCTACTTTTTCGGGTAATGCTGGTACAGAGGTCACAAGTGATATCCTGTTCTTTCAGAAGAGGGAGAGAAAGATTACGGCAGAACCGGACTGGATTCATCTTGGCTTTTCGGAGAATGGAATTCCAATTAACAGTTATTTTGCAGAGCATCCGGAGATGATGCTGGGTACGATGAAGTATGACAAGGGGAGATTTGGTGAGAACAGCAGTTATACGGTATGTGTGAATGATGATGCGGACTTTAATCTTTACGAGGCATTAAATAATGCTATTGCAAACATTCATGCAGAATATAAGGATTTTGAACTGATTTCCGATAAGGAGGAGAGTATCACGGCAGATATCCCCGCTGATCCTGATGTGAAGAATTTTACCTTTACGGAACAGGAAGGGAAAATTTACTTCAGAAAAGACAGCAGGATGTATGAGTGGGAGGCAGGTGATAAGACAGTAAAGCGCATCAAAGGGCTGATGAAAATCAGGGAATTGACAAGGAAAGTTATTGATATTCAAACCAAGGGTGCAAGCGAAGCAGAATTAAAGGCTGCCCAAAAAGAATTGTCAGATACTTATGACCGTTTTGTAAAAAGTTATGGTTATATCACAAACAGGGGTAATTCCATGGCATTCCGTGAGGATGCAGACTATCCGCTTCTATGTTCCTTAGAGATTGTGGACGAGGATGGGAATGTGGAGAAAGCGGAGATGTTCACAAAGCAGACCATCAAAGCAAAGCAGGACATTACTCATGTGGAAACGGCAGTAGAAGCATTAAATCTTTCCATTAATGAGTTTAACGGGGTCAATCTTCCCTATATGCTCTCTGTATATGAGCCGGATATTAGCGGGTATATGGATAAGATTAGAGAGAAACAGCCGGATGCGGATAAACCGCAGGAAATAAACGCCGTTGCAGAACCTATGGCATTTTCTGCCGGAGGGACAGGCAATTCCGACAATATTCATACAGAAGCAGAAGAGGTTAGGCTTTCTGACCATCTCCGCTTTGAGCTGATGCGGGAAAAGCTGATTGATGAACTGAAAGGTGTAATTTTCTGTAATCCGGAAAGTTACAACGAGAATGACCGCAACCGTGGCTGGGAGACGGCAGATGAATACTTATCGGGCAATGTCAGGGATAAGTTAGTGATTGCCGAGGCAAATGCCAAGCTGAATCCTGAGATTTTTGGCACAAATGTGGAAGCACTTAAAGAGGTGCAGCCAAAAGACCTTGATGCATCAGAGATAGATGTGCGTATCGGTACGACATGGATTGAGCCGGAGGATTATCAGGCATTCATCTATGAACTTCTGGATACTCCATATTGGGCAAGGGATGATGGGAGTCTGTATCGGAGAAACAGTATCAAAGTGAATCTGAACCGTTTTTCAATGGAGTGGTTTATCGAGAATAAGTCAAGGGACAATCATTCCGTGGCGGCTACCAAGACTTATGGTACAGGCAGGATTGATGCGTATTCCATTTTTGAATCTACCCTCAATATGCGTGTTGTGACGGTCAGGGACCGTATCGAGGACGGTGGCGGCAAATACCATTATGAAGTTAACAAGGAAGCCACTATGCTTGCAAGGGAGAAGCAGAACCAAATCAAAGAGGAGTTTCGGAACTGGATATGGAAAGAACCGGACCGCAGGCAGAAGTATGTGGATTACTATAATCAGACATTCAATAACATCCGTCTGCGTGAGTATGATGGAAGCCATCTGGAATTTCCAGGGATGAATCCGGATATCCATTTAGAAGAGCATCAGGTCAATGCGATTGCTCATGTGCTCATGGGCGGGAATGCACTTCTTGCCCATTGCGTTGGTGCCGGCAAAAGTTTTGAGATGATGGCATCTTGTATGGAACAGAAGCGTCTTGGGCTTGTAAATAAGACGGTGATGGTGGTTCCCAAATCGCTGATCGGGCAGACGGCAAGCGAATTTCTTCGTCTTTATCCGTCGGCTAATATTCTTGTGGCATCGGAGAATGATTTTTCCAAAAAACGCAGACAGCAGTTTATCGCCCGTATTGCAACAGGGGATTATGACTGCATTATCATGTCGCACTCGCAGTTTGAGAAAATCCCAATATCAAGGGAGCGTCAGCAGGAGCTTATGAACCGCCAGATTGATGAGCTGAACATAGCGATAGCGGATATCAAAGCGGAGAATGGCGAAAACTGGTCTGTGAAGCAGATGGAGGCACAGAAGAAACGGCTGGAGGAGCAGATGAAGGAGCTTGTTGAAACTGTGGACAGAGATGATGTCATTACCTTTGAGGAATTAGGGATAGATTCGATTATGGTAGATGAGGCACATGCCTTTAAGCGGCTGAGCATTTTTTCTAAAATGACCAATGTGGCAGGGATAACGGGGGCAGGCAGCAAGAGGGCGATGGATATGTACTTAAAATGTCAGTACATCAATGAAATTAACGGTGGCAGGGGCATTGTATTTGCCACAGGAACGCCTGTTTCCAATACAATCTGTGAGATGTATGTTATGCAAAGCTTTCTTCAGAAAGATGCCTTAGAGCAGCTTGGCATTTATCATTTTGACAGCTGGGCGGCAAATTTCGGTGAGGTTACAACATCTTTGGAATTGTCCGTAGAGGGCAATGGTTTCCGTTTCCGGAACCGTTTCAATAGGTTCGTGAACCTGCCGGAGTTAATGAACCTTTTTAAGGAAGTGGCGGATATCCGTACCCGTGATACTCTTGATTTGAAAGTACCGGGGCTTCGGGATGGGAATTATAAGATTGTTTCATCTGAACCTGACTGGTATACGAAGCAGGTCATGGAAGAATTTGTACAAAGGGCAGAGCGTATCCACAGTGGAGGCGTAGATCCGAGCGAGGACAATTTCTTAAAGATTACAAATGATGCAAGGCTTCTCGGTACGGATGCAAGGCTTCTTTACCCGGAAGCACCCGAAAATCCCGGAGGTAAGTTAAATCAGGTAGCAGACAATGTATATGAGGAATACAAGAGAGCTGAGGACCTTGGAATCATAGGTACCCAGCTTGTTTTTTCGGATATTGGAACACCGAAGTCCGGCTGGAACGAGGAGATGCTTGAGCCGGATTACTATAAGAACGGACATGATTTTGATGTGTACAACTTCATCAAGACCGAGCTTGTGAGGCGTGGCATACCGGCAGAAGAGATTGCTTTTGTACATGATGCGAAAACGGATGCTGCCAGGGAGACGCTTTTTAAGGATATGCGGCTTGGCAATAAGAAGATTTTGATCGGTTCTACCGAGAAATGCGGCACCGGTGTCAATGTGCAGACGCATCTTGTGGCAATGCACCATTGTGACTGCCCATGGAAACCATCAAGTATCGAGCAGAGAGAGGGGCGGGGATTGCGGCAGGGCAATGAAAATGAGTCCGTGGCAGTCTATCGTTATGTCACGAAAGGCACTTTTGATGCGTATTTGTGGAGCGTGGTCGAGAACAAGCAGCGGTTCATCTCTCAGATCATGACTTCAAAGTCCATCGGCAGAAGCTGCGAGGATATCGACGAGGTCACTTTCCAGTATGCTGAAATCAAGGCGGTTGCAACAGGAAATTCTCTTATAAAGGAGAAGATGCAGATTGACAATGATGTGCAGAGGCTGAAACTTTTGAAGGCTTCATACAACAGCCAGCACTATCAGCATCAGGATAATTTCATGGTGAAACTGCCAAAGCTCATTAGTGCGGCAACGGAAAAATTAAGCAATGTAAGGAAAGATGTGTCTTTCCGTGATGAGATGGCTGAAAAATCCCCCGATTTTGAGATAGAGGTATTTGGCCCGATCATGCTCAGTGACAAAAAGCGGAAAGAGGAGAAGGCAGCTTCACAGATGTCTCTTGACGGGGATAAGCCTGTAGAAGGAACGGTCATCCGTACTGACACAGGAGCCATTTATAAGGAGAGGGCAGACGGTGGTACGGCTCTGCTTGCAGCAATATCAAGAGCAAAGACAGGTATCCGCACAGAAATAGGCAGATATAAAGGTTTTACCTTATCCGTGGAAAAGAATTTCATGGGAATCAACTATTTGTTCCTGACCGGCAAGACAGATTATTCCATTGAGGTTTCAAGCTCGCCGGTAGGCATGATGGTCCGGATGGAAAATGAGTTTTCAAAAATTCAGGAGAAGATCATTTTTCTTGAGCAGAAGCTTGAAACTTATCACAGGGATATGGAGAGAGCCAAAGCTGACTTTGAAAAACCGTTCGAGCACGAGGAAGAGCTTCAGCAGAAATTGAAACGCCAGTTTGAAATCAATACAGAGCTTGATATTGATAAGTCAGAGGGTGCAAAGGAGGAAAATTTTGATGCCAGCAGGTCTGATGACAAGGATAAAGCGGATGTTCATGAACAGGACAAAGACAGGGACGAGCAGGAAGAAAGCTACGGTATTGCAGATGCTAATGCAAGAAGTGGTGATATCAGATAGGGGAGGAAACGGGTGAAAAATATTTTTTCACCCGGCAAGTTTGTGTCAGCGCTGCGACACAAACATTGCGTTAATGCGCAAAGGACAGCGCAGAAAAGAGGAAAATATGAGCAGGCGTAAGTTTATATTCGTTGTTATGATTGGGATTGCTTTTGTGGCGGTCCCTTTTGTTTTCAGGGCAATAGACAGGAACAATTCTGATAAGCATATCAGGGAATTTGAGGTGAATGATGATGAGACAGATGAAGGGGAGAAGAATCAGGGCAAAGCCTCCGGTGGTAAAAAGAAATCTTCCAAGGAGATACCAGACGGTGCCGTCGGCATTATTGAGATCAAAAGTCTCGATATCTGCTATCCCATTTTTGAGGGAGCGGACAGTACACAGTTAAATATGGGGATTGGTCATATGGAAAACACAGCACCCTTATGTGAAAAAGGGAATGCCGTACTCGCCGGACACAATGGAAGCAGGAGAGGGGTATTCTTCACAAATCTAAGCGGTATCCGTATTGGTGCAAAGGTCAGGGTAACAAATAAGAAAAAGGTCACGCATACCTATGAGGTGTATGAGACCGGAGTGTATGGACCATATGACGAGACGGTGTATGCAGCATCGGAAGAGGAATGCCTGACACTTTTTACCTGTGCGTATTCAGGGTCAAGGAGGTTCGTGGTGAGATGCAGGCTCATTAATCCGGTGCCGGAACCGACTGAATCTCCACAGGAGAATGGGCAGGCAGAACAGGAGTGATTCTGTCTGCCTGTCATAACTATCAATTTATACAGCGTGATTTTTACGCAGAAAGTGAGGCTATTATGAATTATCGTATCAATGTATTTGAAGTAAAAAACAGCGACAACAATGTAAAAGCATATGCTAATGTAGCATTTGGAGAGTCATTTGTGGTAAGGAATATCGCTATCGTGGCGAGAAAGGACGGAGAGGGTCTTTTTGTGGATATGCCGTCATATCGCAGTAATGAAGTGGATATCAATGGCAATCCTGTTTACAAGGATATCGCAAACCCAACCACAAAAGAGTTTTATCAGGAGCTTACGGATAGTATCTTAAAGGCTTATGAGCAGCGTGCGGAGCTTGGAAAGGATGGTCTAAAGATTGGCAATGACAGTACGGAGCCTGTGTTCAATGTATCGGTGACAACGATTGACAGAGAGGGAAGCCACACAAAAGGGCTTGCGAGAATGTATATCGAGGATTCTTTTGTCGTGCAGAATATCAGTATTGTCGAAGGAAAGAGGGGCCTGTTTGTTTCTATGCCGGCTTATAAGAACAGCCGGGGAGATTATCAGGATATCGCATTTCCTATCACTAAGGATTTCAGGGGAAAGCTCTTTGAATCCATTCTTGCTGCTTACAAACAGGAAAAGGACAGACCAAGAGAAGCTGCTCCAAAGAAAGAGGCAGAAAAGTCACATGATGACGGTTTTCTTGAAGCCGGGGATAAGGACACGCTCCCCTTTCGTTAATGAATAAGTATGTTTTTGAGGAACCGGGGCTTTATGCCCCGGGGAAAGGAGAAAGTTTTGTAATCAAGACTTGACAGATACACGCAATACGTGTATTATGTAAGTAATAAATAGAAGTATTCACGATGATAAAAGGATGGAGGAGATTGATATAGCTATTGATGCGATGAAAGAGATCAAGAAAATGCGTGAAGAAGCTGGAATGACAAAAAAGATGTTTAGCGACTTCTTTGGAATCCCATTTAGGACACTTCAGGATTGGGAAGCAGGACTTAGAAAACCGCCTGATTATGTGGTGCGGCTTCTTCCTTATAAGCTGAAAGCAGAGTGGGATTATGATAAACGGAGACCTAAGACTTCAGAATCCACAGAAAGCGAGGGATGATAAGAGGATATATACAGTGGAATTTTGGAGTCATGAAATAATAAGTCCTGACGGACTTATATTGCAAGTTGCTTCGCAACTTGAGGATGCACAAAAATCATGTGCAAGAAGAGTGAAAAATAAATTTTTCACTCGCCAAGTTTGCGTTGCGAGCATCGCAAACTTGGGTGCATTAGCTGCTCGCAAAGGAGGCTCGCAGCATGAGCACAATTATGAAATATAAATATAGCACTCGCAGGGGAAAATGATCTGGAGTACATGGAGAAAGCCTGTGGCGGTGTGGTCGCCGGCCGCTGGTGATTCTGACGAAACAGCAGGATCTGCTGATAGTCCGAATGTGAGTTGCCATCTAATGTGAATCAGTCTATATGGTTCAAAGAAAGGAAGGCGATTGATATGAGGACAACTATTACAAAGAAACCGATTTGGAAGATGCTTACAGCGGTATTATTAGTCATGCTGTTTCTGTCTGTACCGGTGGAAGTCAAAGCGGCTAAAAGGCTTACTGCAAAAAAGAAGACTTTATCTGTTGGGCAGGAGTATAATCTGAAAATCAAGGGTTTGTCTAAGAAAGAGAAAAAAAGCAAAAGAAAAGTATCGTGGGAAATATCAGATAAGAGCGTGGTTGTATTTAAGGGAAAGAAGAAATATGGAGTTACCATCAAGGCGAGGAAAGCCGGCACGGTAAAGGTTACAGGTGTTTATAAGGGTAAGAAATATAGATGTAAGATAAAGGTTATCGGAAATGATGAACTTTCAGAAAAGCAGGAAGAAGAAACGGATTGTTCTCAGTCTGGCAAGGCGAAGCTGAATGCAGGCGAAGCAAAATTATATTACCTTGCGGACGAAGATAAGCAGTTCATCACACAGCCATACGGTCATACAGGCAGCTTTCAATTTACAGTCTCAGGAGTTCCAAAGGATGAGATTATAAAATGGAGCATTGAGCCGGGCAAAAGTGCAAATTGCTTTCATGTTACGGATAACGGAAATGTCAGCTTGGTCATGGATCCGGCGATTTTAGACGAGGCGGGTAATGCTACGGTAATAGCGAAACTGGAGAATGGAACAAAGTTGAAAGCCAATCTCTACGGATATTCAGAGCGAGGCATCGCAGTAAAGCAGGTTATCGAGGATTTTAAGAAAAATTATATAAGCTCAGACATGACACAGTTTGAGAAGATGGAGACCATAGCAAAATATGTGGAGCAGGAATATGATTATGTGCCTTATCAGTCTGATTGGCGGTATATGGTTATCAGTGGCGGAGGAGATTGTTTTTCAAGCAGATACTTTGTCAAATATTTATGCGAATCCGTTGGGATGAAAGCGCTTTCTTGCATAGGTGAAAACTATCACGGGAATACGCTGGTTCAGGCAGACGGTAAGATGTACATCGTTGTGACGGGATTTAACGAGCCGAGACCCAGGCGGTACATGATTCTGCAACCGTCAGATGAAAACCTTCAGAATATAGCGAAAGAGAGCAGGATAGACTTGTCGTACTTCGACTAGAGACGGGAAATTCTGATGGCAGATCAAGAGAAAAAATATTCCTTTTGTCGAATGATGTCGCAATATAATTAAGAAAAAGCCTTGACTTTTGTGATATACACTAGTTAAATTATATTTGTTAGATGTAAGAAGTTATACATAACAAATTATTAACAATGAAACATACGCAAGGAGAAGAGATGAACAGAAAAGAGGCAAAAAAGATAATCAAGGATATTGCGAAAAGAGAAGGAAAAATTGAAAAAATAATAAGAGACGAGATGAAGGAGGCAATAGCCATAGGGTATATGAATGCCGGGAAACAAGCTTTGTGGATTGATTTATTTGGGGCAGGACATATACCGGAACCTGAAGAATTTATTTTGAAGCTAAGCGGACAGATAAAAGGAGAACATAATGTAAAGCAGATGTTTTCTTAGGATTTTGGCTGGTATTCTAATAAGTCAGAGATGCTACAATTTAATGTGTCACATATACGAACCAATACATCGGTATCAAGTCTGGTTATTGTGTTGTTCAGATATCCGTTTAATTGCGAGCGTTGTAATTCTGCCCGTTGGCAAAATTTGTTTTTGCTCAAACCGGTTTTCTTTAGTAGTTCATCCAGATGGATGACAATAGTGCCTCTGTCCGACATGGTATACCTCCTTAAGTCTTTTGAGTTTATTATATACTTTGCTTATCTGAAAAATCAGTTATAATATGTTGTAGGTAAGAAGTTATACGAAGTATACTGGAGGGCGATATATGTTAAGTGTAGAGGATATGAAACTGTTGATTGAAACAGAGGATGAGATACACCAGATGGACAAAGTTTTTGAACAGCTTACGGGACAGGGACATGCCAATGGTGATTTTATAAAATTAGATAATGTTTATGATGTGATTCAGCGCAATGCTCACTCTGTATACATAGGTTCGGAAGAGGCAGACCTGAAATTTATGGAAATATTATATGACAAGCAAAAGACGGCAGTTGAGCGTGCAGAAATTTTGTTAGGCGGCAATGTGTAGGATATTGAACAGATTAGCAGAGAAAGGGGAAAGACCATGACGACGGAAGAGATAGAAAATTTGCGTAAAGTACGGATGGGAGAAGTATTAGAGGAACAGTTAAAGGAAGATGCTAATTTTGTGCAGGCACAGAAAGAATGGCGTGCTGCTGTTAATGAATTTGATGCATTGGTGCCAATGACAAAAAAACAGTGGCTTGCGTTTGACAATGTAGAGAGTATTTTTTTGAATTACAGTGTAGCCTATGGAGAAGCTGCATACAGATTGGGCTTTTCAGATGGGATTCAGATTGGAATGGAACAGAAGTTTGACGAGAGAAAATCCTTTCTGACTGTTGAAGATATGACAAGACTTATTTCTGTTTATGATGCAGTCAGTCAGCTGAAACAGCTTTTGCTTGGAGATGCGGATGAACAAGGGGAAGAAAACGGATTGTTTCATGTTTTTGAAGAGATTTTTAATATCATTAGAGAGGCATCCAGTTCTAAAATTCGGTTTTTGGGGGAAGATGCGATTGATAAGATTGTCTTTATCTTGAATGATGAAACAATGAAACCGGAAGAGAGGGCAAAAAAATTATTGGCATTGGATTGAGATTGGCATTAAAACGTTAGGAAAATGCACGAAGCTGTGGTACAATGTTATTTTAGAAGAGAACAGCAATCGGAATTTGAATATTTAAAACAAACGGAGGTAGAGTATGTGGTTTTGGTGGTTTATGTTTTGTTGTGATATATTAATTCCTGTTACTATGATTGCATGCGGGCGGATGATGTGGAAACACTGTCCTAAAAATATAAATGGTTTAATGGGATATCGTACCTCTCGTTCTATGAAAAACATGGATACGTGGAAATTTGCACATGAACATTGTGGAAAGTTATGGTGGAAAATTGGTTGGATTATTTTGATACCATCTATAATTGTTCATATTCCGTTTTATAAAACAGATGATAATACGATTGGAGTGGTAGGTGGGATTTTAGCAACAGTGCAAGTTATTATTTTGATAGCTTCAATATTTCCAACCGAAAGAGCGTTAAAAAGAAATTTTACAGATGACGGGATTAGGAGATAAATAGGGATTCATCAGACGATTTAATGAGAGAAAATTCTGAATTTATGGTGAGGTAGATAATGAAAGAGGAGATAATAACAACTGATTCTGGAAGTGTTTATTATTGGTTATCAGATTGCTTTGACCATGATAAGCCAACTCTGTTCTTTTTACATGGAATGACAGGTGATCATTCTATGTTTCAAGAGCAGATGGGATATTTTTTTGATAAATATAATCTCGTTTTATGGGATGCTCCGGCTCATGGAAAGTCCAGGCCATTTGAGGGTTTTACCTATGAGAAAGCCGCAAACATCATCAAACAAATATTTGAGAAAAGCAATATTACACAGGCTGTTTTTGTCGGGCAGTCTATGGGTGGGTTTATCACACAAGCTGTAATAAAACGATTTCCAGCAATCGTGAAAGCATTTGTTGCAATTGATAGCACACCATATGGAAATAGTTATTATTCAAAGTCTGATGTTTTTTGGTTGAAACAAATTGAATGGATGGCTTATCTTTGTCCGCTAGGATGGCTGAAAAAGGCAGTGGCAAAGCAGGTCAGTGAAACTTCAAATACATATAATAATATGCTTAGTATGCTGTCTGTGTATGATAAAAAAGAACTGTGCTACTTAATGGGAATAGGATATGCGGGATTTTTAGATGATAATTGTAATTTGGATATAAGTTGTCCTGTGTTGTTATTGTTAGGCGAAAAAGATAGAACTGGTAAAGTAAAATTATATAATAAAATGTGGTCGAAACAGACAGGATATGATTTAATTATCGTAGAAAATGCGGGTCATAATTCAAATGTGGATAATCCTGTAGTAGTGAATCAGAAAATAGAAAAGTTTGTGGAAGGATTAGATCGTTTAATTCCTGTCGGAGAGTGATACAACAAAACTCCAACCGGTGTTTGATTACTTGTTAATTTCCAATTTTAATCACAGGGAGGAATACATTGAAAAGTTTGATTACGAAGGTGCTCAGTATATGTATTGCCGTAGTAATTGCAACATACCTGATTATTTATGCGCAAAATGCCATGATTACAAAGGTGCTTAGCGTGTGTATTGTTGCGGAAATGGTAATATACTGGATTGTTTATGCGGAAAATACAAGAAAACGAAAAAAACAGGAATCACAGAGACATGACTATTTATATGCAAAAGACAGCGATTTGCCGTTATCTGTAAATTGGAATGAGATCAATGATTTTTTGCTGGATTCGGAATATGGCGTAAATATGCCGGAGGCACAGTGGTTTATGCTGGATTGGGCTAGGCAGCCCTGTGTGGAGGATGGAATAAAGGAAGGAAAATTTTCCATGAAATCTTTTCGTGTGTTACAGGCTTTAAGTAATGATATGAAACACATTTTTTATGAGGTGCGGTTTTATTATGACCGTGGTCCGAGTGTAGAAGATAAAAGCACGAAGTACGAAGCTGTAAAATGTCTGCACCACTCACCTGGACGATAAGGATGCCTGCAGCATGAAGTCCATCCGGGAAGACAGCATCATGGCGGCCTTTACGACCATGATGAACAAGCTGATCTTCGCAAGGGACAAGGTCCTTCTTACCTTCTCAAACGCACTGAAGACTGCTGAAAAAGCAGAGTACCTGGATGAGTTTACAGCCTTGGAAGAGGGACTTGAGAAGAACCTTCAGAAGAGACAGCAGATCACACAGCTTTTCACGAAGGGCTACCTTGACCCTGCAGTCTACGCACAGCAGAACGATGAGCTTCTGAATGCGAGTGCAAGGATTATCGCCGAGAAGGATGCTATCATTGCAAAGATCAGCGGCGGCAGCAGGCAGAAGGAAGCACTGGAAGACATCCTCCACTACACTTCGGGGGCTTCCATGGTGACAGAATTTGACGAAGACCTTTTTACAAGATTTGTGTACAGGGTCATCGTTTACAGCAGAACGGAGATAGGATTCGAAATGAAATGCGGACCCGTCTTCCGGGAGAGGATTTGATTATGAAGCACACACCATACGGATACGATATTGTGGGCGGTGCGGCGGTCATCAACGAAGAACAGGCTGCCAACCTGCGAAAGCTGTGTGAGAACTACCTTTCCGGCATGTCCTTTGTCCAAGCGGCAAAGGAAGCAGGGTTGGAGATGAAGCACAGCGGTGTCAAGAGACTGATGCAGAACCCGCGCTACCTTGGGGACGATTTCTACCCTGCGATACTTACTGCTGAAATCGCCCAGGCAGTGGAAGCCGAAAGGCTGGGAAGAGATGCCCTTTACAAGGGTACTAGATACACAAAGGAAGCGGTGACCACGGTGGTTCCAACAAGGTTTGCAATGAAGCGTACCGATCCGAAATACCAGGATCCCATCAAGCAGGCAGAATACGCCTACAGTCAGATAAAGGAGGCGAAGTAAATGCAGGCACTGGCACAGAATGTTACCGTCATTCCGGCACGAAGACGAGTCGGTTCGCAGAGAACGGCTGCCCCGGTGCAGAAGATCAGAGTAGCCGCCTACTGCCGTGTCTCCACCGATTCCGAAGAACAGGAAACCAGCTATGAGGCACAGGTCAGTCATTACACGGAGTACATTAAGAGCAAGCCGGAATGGCAGATGGTTGAGGTTTATGCCGATATGTAAAATCGCATTTTGATACAATTCAATCTCACAATATGTGCAGAAAAAGGCTTAAATAAAGGCTTTTGGCAGATTTGGTATTTGCTGGAAGCCTTCTCTTTTGTCTTCTAAAATACCAGTTATCCTTTGCAATGTGATTATGAACCACCCTAAACCCATTTGAACCCCTTTTTAAGGCAAAATAAAAAAGTATCAAAAAAGAAAACTCGCAGGTAGCAATGTGTAGATATTTGTTGTCATATTATCTTGTTGGCTTGCGTACCACAATTTAATACAATGCACCCAAGCATGAGTCTGGGCGCAAATTTTAATGATATGAAGATTATGGAAAAGTGATCAGACGAGGGAACGGTAAAATTATTGTAGTGAATAATAACCTTGTAGTTCGACAATGAATTGCAAGGTTATTTGTAACCCGACAAAGTATGGTGTAGCCATATTGTGTTATCAACCGTAGGGTTTATAATTGGATTAGTGCTGATGGAGGTAGATGATGACAACATCAAATATGATAAGAGAATTGTGTGAGAAAAGGCATATTAGTTTGGCAGAACTTTGTAGACGCATTGGTCAGACTCCACAAAATTTTAATAAGAAATTAAAACGTAATACAGTTTCTTTTGAAGAAATGTTAATAATTGCGGAAACATTGGGAGTCTGCTACGAGCAAGCATTTATATTTCCTGATGGTAGAAAAATTAGTTTACATACAGAAGGATGAGAGCAAAATGTCGCATTGCAATAAAAAAATGTTGTCATTTTTTAACTACAAAATGTAATTTATACTGGTATTTCTATTTTGGAGATTGTAAAAATATTTTGTTATTGTTCCGGGAAAGGGTGATAACATCATATTTTGGCGGAGGGAGAAGAGTAATGTATCGTATTGCGGTTATTCAAAATGAAGTCGAAATGCAACATTCGGGATATGTTGACTCTGTTCCGAAGTATAGAAAACAGGATTTTGACTTGCATGAACATGTTTTTAATCGTTTTTCAAGTGTTAATATTGGTGAATTGTTTAAAGAGGGGGAAAATTATCTACTCGACTATGACTGTGTCATTATTGGAACCAATGCTACCAGTGATGGTGATGTGTATAACATTCTCTGTAATGAAGAAAATAAGTTAATTCTTGAAAAATTCATTTCTATGGGAAAAGGAGTTTTAATCTGCTCTCAGAAAAAATTGCAAGAAGACCCAGATGCAGATGAGAGCGAATATAGGGCAAGAAAAACATATTTTCTTCCAGAACCGTATGAATATAAGGTTGTATCAAGACCTTCTAAAGAAGGTTCTGATGAGGGGAATATTACAGTTTTCAATCAAGAACCAAATAGTATTCAGAAGTTCTTGTGTTCTTTTCCTCAAATAATTGAAGATAAGACAATTTTTGAACATTGCATAAAAAATGATTTTCAAACACATTTTTATCGTGACTATATTGTACCATTAAATGATTCGTCATATTTTCCAGTGTTGTTGGATGAACGTGAATTTGCAAGGAATACATTAATGGTAGCTAGACCTAGAAAAAGTGAGAAGATTGTTATTTCAACAATGGCATTGGATTGGGCTGGTCATTATGAGCTTATTGAAAATATCCTATATTATCTTATTATCGGAATACCAACAGTTGCATTCGTTGATAAAAAAGATCAGATTGCTCAAGATTTTCAGTTTCTGATGTCAGAAGCAGAATTGTCAAATATTTCTTACTTTACTTATTTATCTGTAGCTGAAGTCATTGATAGTAGGTTACGTCAGTATCATACTCTTTATGTTTTTTCGCCTTCTTATTCTGAAAACGAGGTGGCAGAGTTCTGGGAAAGCCATGTTAAAGAACAAGGCGGATATACTAAGCTTTTCTATTATAAATACATAAACAATGAACTTGTGTTAGTTAATTTTTCATATTTTAGTTATATTGATGCTCAAAAGCATGAGGTTGAGACATGGCTTAAGAGCGAATATAAGGACGGCCTTTGGGGGAATAGCTTTTGGAAGACATATGATGCATTGTTTGCATTGCATCGCATGGGAGAGGACATTTCTCCATATTTACAAGGTACTTTTTCTAAAATAGAAAAGCATTATCGCAACGGAAGTTATGATGGGGTATTGGCTCCAACATGTGGTTTGTTTGAACTGGAGGCTCTCATTACGCAGGATGAGAATCTTAGAAAAGAGGTTCCTAAAGTTGAAGAGTATTTAAAGGAAACTCAGGACTGGCTTGTTGAAAGATATAATGGAACATCAAGCTACAATAAGAAGTTTATTATTCGGTCTTTTCACAATTCTGGATTTTTTGATGCATTTATTTCATCAAGGTCAAATTTTGAGAATGAGTTGTTTGAAGTGGCAACAGATGGCTCTGTAAAGGACAAACTTGAGGTTGATTTATGTCTTGATGTGGAAGTTTGCCTAATTTACTTAAAAACGTATAGGGAACGAAAGGAAATAAAGATAAGAATTAATGAGTGTATAGACAGCATATTAAGCACTCAAATGCAAAATGGGCGTTGGGATAATAACTTAGGAAAAACCGCTCGATTATTAGTGTTTTTTATTGCACATCAGTCACGGAATGAGTTCAATCGAAAAAAAGAGGAAATTAACGAGGCTATATCACGTGGCGTTATTGCACTTCGCAATTCCTATCAAGGTAATAATTGGGAAAACAATATTGTTACCACAGCTAATGCTATTACGACTATTGTGTCGCATGATCAAATAGCCGCATATAAGTCAAAGGATTTTTTAAATCAGGTAAACAAAGAAGCAAAACTGGCAGATTCATATAATTCCTTGATTTTGGCTCTGGATACAATTGATATTCTAACAAAAAAATACGGAAAAGCGGAGGCCGAACTTCAGAAACTCCAAAATGTAACTAAGAAGTTTGAGATTAGTCAAGGAAGATTACATATAATGACTTCTGTGGCAACGGTTTCAGTTTTGTTAGTGCTTTCATATTATTTGTTTTTAGTGCTTAAAGATATTGAGCTTTTCAAGTCGATGATATTACAGTCATTTATGTGGATACCGATTGTTGTAGGTGCTGCAATAACTGGCTTAATTGGATTTATGCCAAAGATTATAACTTGGTCAAGAAAGAAAAATCCTAAATGATAAATCTATATTTAGAATACTGCAAGTTTTCTGGGATATCCTAAGTAGAGTTATAGAGTTATCGTATATTTGATTACCTTATATATATATTATAGACTACAGTTTTTAGTTGTGATGGAGGTATATTATGCTTACAAAATTTATTGATGTAGTTACTGATCAAAAATTGAATATCGATAGTATCATTGTTACTAAAGGAAATGAGAGATTTGAACATTTTTTTACAAATGACGATGAGGGGAACATTCGGTCTATTAGCAAAACTGTCAGTTGTTTAGGTGCTGGCAAAGCTATAGAGAGAGGATTATATTCGCTTGATACAGATATTCTCCCTTTTTTTGATTTAAGCAAAATTGTAAACACTAGGAATATTCCATATTTGGAAAAAATGAAAATTCGACATTTGCTTAATTTGACAATTGGTCAAGATAAGGGATTAATGTTTAGCAAGGACATTAAGCAACTTCCGGCTGATACAGATTTTCTTTATTATATTCTGAATTATGATATTAATCATGATCCGGGTACTCACTTTGTTTATAACAATGCAGCAACATATTTGCTGTGTGCAATCACGCAGAAGGTTACTGGTCAATATTTTCGTGACTGGGTTCAGGAGGAATTGTTCGATGAAATGGGTGTCACCCTTGGTGAATGGGAAAAATCTTGGCAAGGGATTTGTCTAGGTGCATCAGGCTTGAAACTAAGGAATAGTGATATGCATAAAATCGCATTGCTTCTTTTAAATGGCGGTACTTATGAGGGAAAACAATTCATTGACAAAGAATGGATTTCCATGATGAATACTCCGCAGTTTTTTACCGCAGATTTGCCTGATTATGTGAAAAAGCAAGGACGTTGTATTAATAAGATGTCTTACGGATTTGGGCTGTGGATATGTGGAAATGGTACCCTTGAATATCCAAAGACACATTATTTTTGTGATGGAACTGATGGACAGCTTTTAATTGTATCACCAAATGATCAAATGGCTATTACAATTCTTTCTCATCAAAAGGATATGAATCCTATTTATGATGCTATTTGGTATTTTTTTAGTTAAATGCTATGAAAAGATAAATATATAAGAAAGGCACATGTGCATATTTTGCATTGCTGTTATGCCTTTTTGTGAGGCTATGGATGATAGTGTTTTGCTATTCTGTAGCCTTATGTTTTGATATGGTAAGAAGGTGATTATATGTTGTTAAATGAGATTGAGAAAAGTCCTACATCAGCGTTTGACTATTTAGAACGTCAGGTAAATGATGGCTCCAAAAGTGGATTCACAGATGTACATAATACATCAACTCAGACTAATCCATTTTATAGCGATGGATATCACATAATGAAGCTTGTCTCAAAGAAAAATAATATAGAATGCTTTGGTATTCCAAATCGTGACAATAATTTGTTTGGTAATGATGAAAGCATTTTTATTCATCCAGACTGGCTGCTTCCACAAAACAACGGAATAATTTCAAAGGCGGGGAAAGTAGAAGAAAGTTTATGGGTAATACCTACATCTAGTTCGAGAACAGTACATGTTGATGGAAGTGGTGTTTATATTAAACTTCATTATCCAGGCGTAATAGGACGGTTAAACCGCAAACTCGGTTTTCAAGAGCTTATATCAGGAATTGAAATAACATCTATACTTGAGGAAGCACACCATAATAACAAACTTCCAGCTTATTTTGGTTACATGCCAGAATCATACGGCAGGTTACTTCGAGATGGACAAAATGAGATTGGATATATTATTCGAGAATTACCCGAAACAATCAAAGATTATTATCTTGTTCCAGGTTTCTCTTTGTTTTCATCTGATCGAAATGTGCCTGATGCACCGCAATTATTAAAACAAATTCTTGAGCGGAGTAATTCTCCTATAGAGTTCTTTTTTGAAGAGATATGTTTTAAATTGATAGATATATTTTTTTGGTGTGCATTTGAAGAAGGTTTAATTCCTGAGATGCATTCTCAAAATGTGGTATTTGCATTTAATAAGGAGTGGAAAGTCGAGAAAATTGTTTTACGTGACTTTGAGTCTATTGATAAAGATATTAGCATTAGATGCAAGTTGGGAAAACACACAAACTTTGAAGAGTATCCATATAAATGTATTTTAAGTGATGACAAAAATTATTTAAAACGTCACAGTTTTATGTATGATCATAAATTAGGTGAATATTTGTTAGATCCGCTCATAGGGTGTGCAGCACCTTTATTACATATAAATACTATAGATACTCGCAGGAAATTAAAGAATTACGTGCGAGAGGTATATGGTAACACTATAAAGAATTTCTTTCCTCCTGATGGGTGTTGGTATAAATACCCGAATATTGAAATTGACCGTAGTACAAATGAAAGACCTTTCATATCAATGGGCAGTGCATTATACAGATAGTTAGTAAGCGCTTAATTTTCAGCCGTTGCTAAAGTAAAAATGCCCCAGTTATTTTCGGCAACTGAAGCACATTGATAATT